>JBILPY010000382.1:0-4697 GCA_044373575.1 Prosthecobacter sp.
CACTCCTACCCATGGTCGGCGGCAAACATGCCGCCGCCATGCAAAGACCACATCCCCCCAACATACCCATGAAAGAACTCACCCTCCTCGCCCTCGCCGTCAGTTCCCTCGCCCTGTCCAACTGCGCCTGCTGCAAGCCCAAGAAGGCCGAAGCCTGCGCCACTGGCACCTGCACCAAGCCTTGCTGCGCGAAGAAGACGATGTAAAAGCCGGTGTCTCCCACCTGGGATCACAGCCCTCCAGCCCCCGCATCCGGATTCACTCCGAGATAAAGTTAGGGCAGGAGGGCTTTTCTTTTTCAAGAATTCCTCGACCTGGAGGTCATGCCTGATTACTCAGAGCTTACTCCACGGTGACGCTTTTCGCCAAGTTGCGCGGCTTATCCACGTCACAGCCGCGGGCGACGGCGGTGTAGTAGGAGAAGAGTTGCAGCGGGATGACGGTGAGCAGCGGGCTGAGGTAGCTTGGGCAGTCGGGGACGTAGATGACGTCCTCCGTCAGGCGCTCCAGCTCGGTGCGGCCTTCGGTGGTGACGGCGATGACGGGACCTTTGCGGGCGAGCACTTCTTCGATGTTGCTGACGTTCTTATCAAAGACGGCATCGTCGGGCGCGATGAACACGCTCGGCATGTCTGGCTTCACGAGGGCGATGATGCCGTGCTTCAGCTCGGCGCTCGGATGACCGCTCGCGTAGATGTAGCTGATCTCCTTCATCTTCAGCGCGCCTTCCATGGCGACGGGGTAGTTCGCCTGACGGCCCATGAAGAGCATGCCTTCCGCATTGGCGTGCTTTTCGGCGATGGCTTTGATCTTGTCCGCCTGCTTGAGGATGGAGGCGATCTTGTCGGGGATGGCTTCGAGCTCGTCGATCATCTCCAGTCCGTCAGCGCTGCTGAGGTGATGGATGCGGCCAAACAACATGCCGAGCAGGGTGACCATCATCACCGTGGAGGTGAAGGTCTTGGTGGCAGCGACGCCGATCTCGGGACCAGCATGGATGTAGCAGCCGCCGTCGCTCTCACGGGCGATGGTGCTGCCGACGCTGTTCACGACGCCGAGACAGCGGATGCCTTTGCGGCGTGCTTCACGGAGGGCGGCGAGGGTGTCGATGGTCTCGCCACTCTGGCTGAAGACGAATTGCAGCGTGTTCTTGTCCGTCGGGACATTGCGGTAGCGGAACTCGGAGGCGATCTCGACCTCGGTCGGGATGCGGGCCAGCGTCTCGATGACATACTCACCGACCATGGCCGCGTGGAAGGCGGTGCCACAGCCGCTGAGGATGATGCGGTCGATGCCGCGCAACTCCTGCGGGGTCATGTTCAGTCCGCCGAGGATGGCGGTGCCGTCATCGCGGGAAAGGCGGCCACGCATGGCGTTGCGGAGGGACTGCGGCTGCTCGTAGATCTCTTTGAGCATGTAGTGGGCATAGTCGCCCTTTTCAGCGTCATCGGCGGTGAACTCGATGCGGCTGACTTTCACCTGGGCGACTCCACCCGCCATGCTGGCGACGTCGTAGCGTGCATCGGACAGGCTGACGATGTCGTGATCGTTGAGGTAAACAACATCGCGGGTGTGGGCGACGATGGCGGAGACATCGGAGGCCAGGTAGTGCTCGCCATCACCGAGACCGACGACGAGCGGGCTGCCGAGGCGTGCGCCGATGATGAGGCCGGGGACATCGGCATGCATGACGGCGATGCCGTAGGTGCCTTTGACTTTGCCCAAGGCGGCCTGGAGAGCCTGGCGCAGGCGGGTTGGTCCATCGGTTTCATCCGAGGCTTCAAAGTAACGGCCCACGAGATGCGCGAGCACCTCGGTGTCGGTCTGAGATTCAAAGGTGTCTCCCTGGGCGATGAGCTGATCCCGCAGCGTCTGGTAGTTCTCGATGACGCCATTGTGGACGAGCACGAGCTTGCCGCTCTGGTCGCGGTGAGGATGGGCGTTTTCATCCGTCGGCGCGCCATGGGTGGCCCAGCGGGTGTGGGCGATGCCGGTGGAGCCCTGGTGGCTGACTTCGGCCACGGCGGCGCGCAGGTTGTCGATACGACCCGCGCGTTTGATGATGTTCACGCTCGCGCCGCCGTTCAGCAGGGCGATGCCCGCTGAGTCATAACCGCGATATTCCAGCCGGCTCAGCCCATCCAGGAGGATCGGACTGGCCTGCCGCTTGCCAATGTAGCCAACAATGCCGCACATAGATTCTTTTGTGTCCGCCACGGGGCGGTGCGTCTTGTAAACGCTAGAATCAGGCCATGCCAGCGAAAGGGTGGATTGGCAGTAATTTGCTTTCGGAGAAACAAAAATGCCCCGGTGAGCGCGAGGCTCTGCCGGGGCGGGATGAATCGGATCCGTCTAGATCAGGCCAGTTCGGTCAGCTTGGCTTTGATGGCGGTGAAGTTTGGGAGGTCGCCGGGGCTTTCGAGAGCCTCGGAGTATTGGATCACGCCCGCTTTGTCGATGATGAAGGCGGAGCGCTTCGGCACGCCGCCCATGATCAGGTTCTTGGCAGGCAGGAAGGCTTCATAGGCCACATCGTAGGCGGTGGTGATCTTGTGATCGTAGTCGCTGAGGAGCTGGAGGGTGATGCCCTCTTTTTCGGCCCAGGCCTTTTGAGCGAAGGGATTGTCACCGCTGATGCCGACGACTTTGGCGTTCAGAGCAGTGTATTCATTGATGCCATTGGAGATCTCGCAGAACTCTTTGGTGCAGACGCCGGTGAAGGCCATCGGCACGAAGAGGAGGAGAATGTTCGATGGCCCGATGTGCTCGGACAGCGTGAAGAGTTCGGGGCCATTGGCGCCGAGGGTGGTGACAGTGAAATCAGGGGCAGGTGTGCCGACGGTAAGAGCCATGAGATAAGTGGGGTGCGGTTTGTTGATTGCTTAACAACGCGCCGCTCAGGCGCGTGGAGGCATCAAAGGTCGAACCCCGCGTTCGGTCAATCGCTCGTTCGACTTCCCAGGGGTGTCTTGATGGAATTTCAGGATCAAGATCGGGGCCTGTGGGAAAAACGAGGGCAGGAGCATTCCGCATTGCCTCGCCGCCAGCCTTTCCGGTAAACATGACAGCATGAACACCCGCCTGCTGGCTTGGATCATCTTTATTGTAGCCGTTGGGTTGTGTCAGACTGGCTGCACGCAAGATGCCACAAACAAGATCATCGTGACGATCACCGCCGTGAAGGAATCACACTGGCAGCGCGAATCCGCCATGAATCAGGTGGGACTGCGCGAGCGCTTGCACGCGAAGACGTTGGTGGAGCTGAGCGGTGAACTGAAGGCAGCCGGGGAACTCATTCTGTGCGAAGGCCAGGAACGAGGCATCGTGGAAATCTGGGACTATGCAGATGACAGCAACGCGGCCATCGCGAAGAAAACCATACAGGAACTCATCGGCACCGAAGTGCGTGTGGAGAAAGTCGAGACCAAGGAAGTCAGGCTGCGCCTCACTCTGAGGCATGACGTCCAGCCGCCGCAGATGCAGTCCATGCCTTATGCCACGGCGGCCAAAGGGGCGGAGCGTGACAGGCTCAGTGTCACGACCCCACGCTTCGAGCGCCTGCACTGGCAGGGCGAGGTGATGGCGTCGAAAGACGAGCAAGTGATCGCTAGCTTTCCTTCGCCCGGCGATGCGGAAACTCGACTCGTGGTCTTTCTCCGAGGCGGCAGTGACAGCACTCAAGCACCGGCCGTGGAGATCCGGCAGACGATCTATCGCGTGCCAGAGCTGGACATGATCGAGTGGCTGCTGGACGGCGAGACGAGCGATGCCGCCGTGATCAAACGGCTTCAGGAGAAAGGACGGGGCAGCGTGGTTTCACAACTGACCACCACCGCAGCGAAGTGGGTCCGCACGCAGGCGCAGTCCGGTTTCGAATGCTGGCTTCCGCGAGAGATGAACCCGGACTACGACGCCCTGTATCAACTGCCCGTCAGCTTTGAAACCGTGCTGGCAGGCACTCGGCTCGAATACTCAGAGGATGTGTGGATCAGCTCCTTCTCGCCGCACGCTCCACTCGCCGTGCAGTGGCCCACCTCCTGGCTGCATGTCTATGATCACGTGACCCACAAGCCCACCGGCAAAGCGGTGCATGGCTGGATGGACTGGTATGATCGCTTCGATCTGGAGATCAATGGAGAGGTCGCTTTCAGGGATGCCACGCCGCATCTCGTCGCCATGATGTCGCCTGCGGATCAGACCTGGGGAGCGGAGAGAAAAGGTCGCTGGCTGGATGTCACCGTGGCGCAGCGGCTGAACGCGAAGATCCTGCCAACTGCCCCGCCCGAAGTCTCTTCAGTGCCCGCCGACCCCTTTGCCCCGGTGGATCCCTTGGCCCCCATCTACGCTACGCACGCCCAGCCACCTTTGCTGGTCCTCGGCATCGCGCTGGATCAGGAGAAAGCGCAGGCCTTGCTCGCCGCACGTCAGCCGGGAAAAGATGAAGCGCTGCTTCGCGATCTCGTGGCGCAGGTGAAGCTGGGACAGGCCCATGTGGTCACCTGCACGCTTTCGGCCAACCAACTCAACCGTCGCGCTCAGAACAGTACTCGACTTCACGCTTATCCCACCGAGATGCCCAGCATTCCCTCCGCTTGGGAGGAAATGCCTGTCGGCACGAGCTTCGAGCAGGAGGGAGAGGATTTTTCGCTCACCCAGGACTTGGCTCCCCCCGCCCGCACGGAATGGAAACTCGCCCG
>JBILPY010000043.1:0-15277 GCA_044373575.1 Prosthecobacter sp.
GAGCGGCCTGCAATCCGTCGGCATTCATGACCTCACCGACAAAAGCATCGTCATCCTCCGCAGCGGCGACAAAGGCGGCCCCACCGTTGCCGATGTGATCGCCTTTGAAGAAGTGCCTGATGAAAAAGCAAAGCCGACCGTTCCGCACCTTCGCGCCCCCGTCTCATATCTCGCCACTGAGGACAATTTCGATGCCATCGAAGCCAAGTTCCTCCGCTTCACCATCACCGCAGCGAGCAGTGGCGAACCCTGCATCGATGAACTCGAAGTCTTCACGCCCACAGCGCAAAACATTGCCCGCACTGCCAAAGTGACCGTCTCCGGCACCTACGCCGACGGCACAAACACCAACCACAAGCGCGAGCACCTGAACGATGGCCAATACGGCAATGCACGCAGTTGGATCTCGAAGGAAAAAAACGGCTGGGCTCAACTCGAGTTCCCCAAACCCGAGCGCATCAATCGTGTCGTTTGGAGTCGCGACCGGAGCACTGGCAAAGGCAAGCACTTCGATGATCGCCTCGCACTCGGTTACCGTGTCGAAGTCTCGAGCGATGGCAAAAGCTGGACGTCCGTCGCCTCCAACTCCGATCGCCTTGCAGATAGCTATCGCAAACGCATTACCACCATCCCCACTCTCAGCGACGTGCCCGCCGAGAAAACCGCTGAGGTCGCCAAGCTCACACAGCAGCGCACATACCTCGTCGATGAGATTCAAAAACTCTCCGCCCTTCCCATGGTCTATGCTGGCAACTTCTCCCAGCCAGGCCCCACTAGCCGCATGCATCGCGGCGATCCCACGCAACCGCGTGAAGTCGTCGCACCCGGCACGCTAAAGCAGATCGGCAAGCCACTCACACTCCCCGCTGATGCGCCCGAACAAGAGCGTCGAATCGCACTCGCTAAATGGATTGCTGATCCAGCGAATCCACTCACGGCGCGTGTCATCGTCAATCGCCTCTGGCATTACCACTTCGGCACCGGCCTTGTCGAGACGCCCAGTGACTTCGGCATCAATGGCGCACGTCCCACGCATCCCGAGTTGCTTGACTTCCTCGCCAGCGAACTCATCGCCCACCAATGGAGCCTAAAGCACATCCACAAGCTCATCTTGATGTCGAAGACCTTCCGGCAAAGCAGCGCAATGAATGAAGTCGCCTACAAAGCGGATTCCAACGCGCGCCTCCTCTGGCGCTTCCCGCCGCGTCGTCTCGAAGCCGAAGCCGTGCGCGATGCCATGCTCGTCACCAGCGGCCAAATCGACCTCAAAATGGGTGGCCCTGGTTTCGATCTCTTCGAGCCAAACGACAACTACGTGAAAGTTTACCAGACCAAGACGGACTACGGACCCACCGAGTTCCGACGCATGGTTTATCAAAGCAAACCACGCACCATGCTCGACGACTTCTTCGGTGCTTTCGATTGCCCAGATGCCGGCCAGCCCGCGCCAAAGCGCACCAGCAGCACCACGCCACTGCAAGCCCTGAATCTCCTCAACAGTCACTTCGCCATGCAGCAGGCCGAGGCATTCGCGAACCGGGCCATCAAAGAATCCGGTTCTGATGTCGCCAAACAGATTCACCGCACCTTTGAACTCATCTTCCAACGTCCACCGACCGTCGATGAGCAACGTGATGCCACTTCGCTCGCGAGAACCCACGGCCTCCCGACACTTTGCCGCGCCCTTTTCAACTCCAACGAGTTCATTCGACTCAACTAAGCCATGAACCATCTCCTCAACCGCCGCCACTTTCTCAATCGCACCGTCACCGGCTTGAGCAGCATCGCGCTTGCGTCGCTTCTAAAGGACAACGGTCTTCTCGCCAACGAGTCGCCGATTCGTCCGCTGATTGATCCGTCTCGTCCGTATGCACCGCGTCCACCGCACTTTGAGCCAAAGGCGAAACAGGTGCTCATGATCTTCTGTTCAGGTGCGATGAGCCACGTGGATACTTGGGACTATAAGCCCGAACTCTTCAAGCGTCACGACACACCGATGCCAGGGTCAGGAAACCTCATCACTTTTCAAGGTGAGCAAGGCAACCTCATCAAACCCATCCGCGACTTCAAACCGCGCGGTCAATCTGGCAAAATGATCTCCGACTTGCTTCCAAATCTGGCCGAGATGGCCGATGACATGTGCTTCATCCATTCGATGACCGCGAAGTCGAACACGCACGGTCCTGCGGAAAACCAAATGGGTACTGGTTACATCCTCGATGGCTTCCCCAGCGCGGGCGCGTGGGTCACTTATGCGCTCGGCTCCGAGAATCAAAACTTCCCTGCCTTCGTCGCGATTCCTGATCCGCGTGGTGTGCCGCAGATCGGTCCAAGGCACTGGGGCAGCGCGTTTTTGCCAGCCTCATTCCAAGGCACCGCTTTCAACGCCAACAAGCCCATCCCCAACCTCGCAAGACCTGAGTCCATCTCCGACAAGGCCGAGCGCGACACCCGCGACTTCCTCAAGCGACTTAACGACCGCCATCTGGAACAGAACCCAGGCGACAGCGATCTCGCCGCGCGCATTTCGTCGTATGAACTCGCTGCGCGCATGCAGCTTGCCGCAGTCGAGATCAACGACCTCAGCTCCGAAAGCCCCGCGACGCGCGCGCTTTACGGCACCGACGACACCAACGTCAACAAAGCCGGATTCGCCAAGAACTGCATCCTTGCGCGACGCCTCATTGAGCGCGGCGTGCGCTTTGTACAGCTCTTCAACGGCTCCTACGCCATGGGCGAAGGTGTTGGCAACTGGGACGGTCACAAGAAGATCCATGATCAATACGCCGTCCATGCGCCCATTCTCGATCAGCCCTGCGCTGCGCTGCTCAAGGACATGAAGGCTCGCGGCCTCTTGAAGGACACGCTTGTCGTCTTCGTCACCGAGTTCGGCCGCATGCCCACGTTCCAGAAAGGAGCCAACGGCCGCGATCACAATCCGAAAGGCTTCACCGTCTGGCTCTCCGGCGCAGGTGTGAAATGCGCCTACAGTCATGGCTGCACAGATGACTTCGGCTACCAAGCCATCGAGAACGTCACCACCATTTATGATCTCCACGCCACGATGCTGCACCTGCTCGGACTCAATCACGAGCGCCTCAGCTTCTACAACAACGGCATCGAACGCCGCCTCACCGACGTCCATGGTCATGTCGTGAAGGACATTCTAGCATGAGAGGCAGCGTTTCATTTCCGCAGAAAGATTCAGAATATTTTTCTGCCTGCTCTTCACAGCATCCGCCCTCGCTGCTGACTCCGCCGAGGCTGTAACCCCCACTTTCACCGCACCTGATAAACAGCGATTATCTGGTTCGTATTAGTCAGTGGTCGGACCTCTGGCCAATGACAGTCATGCCTTCTTCCAAACCACTTGTAGCCATCATTGACTGGGCCAAATCGCCACTCGGCGATCCTGCATCCGCTGTTGAAAAATCCGTCATCGGAGAAGCCGCCGAGGTGCGACGATTTCTTTGTGAAAGCGATGCGGACTTCACGGATGAGATCTGTGAGGCGCTGGCGATCATCGTGTGGCACAACACTCATATTGGTGCACCAGGCATGGCACGGCTGAAGAACTGTGGGGCACTCATCCGCAATGGCGTTGGCTTTGACTCGGTGGACATCGCAGCGGCTCGTGAGCTTGGCATTCCTGTGTGCAATGTGCCGGACTACGGCACGGAAGAGGTCGCGGATCACGCCATCGCGCTCATCATGGCATTATGCAGGCAATTGTTTCCGCTGGATCAAGAGGCGAAGCACCTCGGCTGGGTCATTCGGGTGGAGCCGAGACTGCGACGCTTGCGTGAATTGACCTTGGGCATTGTTGGTCTTGGGCGCATCGGCACGGCCACGGCCCTGCGGGCGAAGGCGCTCGGCTTCAAAGTCATCTTCCACGATCCCTATCTGCCGAATGGTGCGGACAAAGCTGTGGGGGTCGAGCGCGTGCGGTCACTGGATGAACTGCTGAAACGCTGCGATGTGCTGTCACTGCACTGCCCGCTGAATGAGGAGACGCGGCATCTCATCGCCGAGCGTGAGCTGTCGTTGATGAAACCCAGCGCCTTCATCGTGAACACGGCGCGTGGGGCGGTGATCAAGAAGGACGCTATTCTCGCGGCCTTGCGTGAGGGACGCATCGCTGGGGCTGGACTCGATGTGGTGGAAGACGAACCTTTGAGGACCGCCGAGGAAGCCGCTGCACCGAACCTCATCGTCACCTGTCATGCCGCTTTTTGCAGCGTGGAATCCAAGATTGAAATGCGCGCAACCTCCGCCCGCATCGCCCTCGCCGCTGTGCGTGGAGAGAAACCAGAAAACGTCGTCAACTCATGAACATCACTGCGCTAGGACGCCCCACATCACTTGTCGATTCCGTCTGCCAACAACTCGCTAAACTCATCCGTGGTGCGGGAGCGGATGAAGATGACCGTTGGTTGCCCGGTGAGCGCTCCCTTGCTGAAACGCTTGGCGTCAGTCGCAGCGTCGTGCGCGAAGCCACGAAGCGCCTCGAACAACAAGGCATGCTGGAAGTTCAGCACGGCAATGGCATCAAGGTCGTGGATCGCCTGCATCGTCCACTGAGTGATTCACTCTCGCTGCTAATCCCAGACATGGCGGATCGTCTTCGCCAACTCAATGAGACTCGTTTGTCCATCGAACCCGATGCCGCCGCCTCCGCCTCAGAGCGAGCCACCAAAGCGCAAATGCGTGATCTACGCCGCATCCATGCGGTGCTGCAGCAAGCTCCCGACAACGACAGCGCCATCCAGTGCGACCTTGCCTTTCATCATGCCATTGCTGATGCCAGTGGCAATCTCATCTATCGCCTCGTGCTTGATACCCTCGGTGAACTCGGCCTCACCAGCCGCCTGCGCACCATCGGACGTGTCGGCAAGCAAACTGCCATCGAGCACCACGAGGCCATCTTGACCGCCATCGAGCAACATGATGCAGATGCCGCCCGCAACGCCATGCGCTTTCACATCCTCGCGGCTGGTGAGGACATGGACCTGCCCGCGCTGAAAACACGGAAGGCCAAATGAGCCATGAAGCCCATTCTGTTGCCCCCATTTCTCTGCCTCATCTTCTGCGTTTTTTCCCGCGCAGCCGACAGCGCCTTCTTCGACTCCAAAGTCCTGCCCATCCTCCAAAAGCGCTGCTTCGAATGCCACTCACACGGCACCAAGATCAAAGGGGGGCTCGCTCTCGACTCCCGTTCCGGTTGGGAAGAAGGCGGTGACAATGGCCCGGCGATCAAGCCTGGTCAGTTGGAGGCCAGCTTGCTCATCAAAGCCATCCGCTATATCGATTCCGAATTCGAAATGCCACCAAAAGGCAAGCTCCCGGCTAGCGAGATCACTCTTCTCGAAGCATGGGTGAAAAGCGGCGCACACGACCCACGCACCGCTGGAGCCGCCAAAGCAAAAAAAGGCATCGACCTCGCCGAAGGCCGCAAGTTTTGGGCCTTCCAGCCGGTGGGCTCGCCACCGCCACCCAAGGTGAAAAACACGAAATGGCCTCTCGATCCCCTCGATCACTTTCTTTTGGCCAAACAGGAGCAAAAAAGCATTCAGCCGATCTCTGACGCCCCACCTCACACCTGGCTGCGCCGCGTTTCGCTCGATCTCACCGGTCTCCCTCCGACACCGGAGGACATCGCTGCTTTTGACCCGGCAAACTACGAAGGCGCCGTGGACCGCCTGCTATCCTCCAAAGCCTACGGCGAACGCTGGGGCAGGCACTGGCTCGATCTCACGGGCTATGCCGACATGATGGGCACTTCAAACAGCGTCTATGCCGAGCACGCCTGGCGCTATCGCGACTACCTCATCGCCGCTTTCAATGCAGACAAACCCTTCGATGAGTTCATCCGCGAACAGATCGCGGGCGATTTGATACCCGCAAAATCCACCGAAGATCGTGCGGAGAACCTCACCGCCACTGGTTTCCTCATGGTGGGCGATATCGAAATCGTGAATCCCGACAAGGCGAAGATGGAGACCGACCACATCGACACGCAGGTCATCAAAATCGGGCAGGCTTTCCTGGGCATGACAATCGGCTGCGCCCGCTGCCACGATCACAAATTCGATCCCATCGGCCTCGAAGACTACTACGGCATCGCTGGCACCCTGCGCAGCTCACCATCCTCGCGAAAGATGCCGGATATGGGCGTCTGGAGCACGCTGAACTCCACCGTGCTGCCCGAGACATCTGCCCAGCTCTCAGCACGGAAGAAACTCGAAGCAGAAGACGAACAACGCATCGTCAGCCTGAAGGCCGAGCAGCAGAAGCTGGCCGATGAAAAGGCCGCACTCGATCCAGCCAACACCCAACGACGCGACGAACTCGACGCCCTGCTCAAGAAACTCGCTAGCGACATCAATCACGCCGAGTTCTTCAAAGACAAAACGCCGCGAGCCTTCGCCATGAGCGATGGGCCGAGTCCCGCCGATATGCCCGTCTATGTGCGTGGGAATCCGTATGCGCCGGCCGCGATCGTGCCGCGTGGCACCTTGCGCGTGGCTTCGTGGGAGAAGTTCCCCACCATCCCTGCGGGCCAAAGCGGACGCCTTCAACTCGCCGACTGGCTCGCAGACAAACGCAATCCGCTCACCGCCCGCGTGGCGGTGAACCGCCTCTGGCAAAAACTCTTCGGTACCGGCCTCGTGCCCAGCGTGGATTACTTTGGCACGCGTGGTGATGCGCCCACGCATCCCGAGCTGCTCGACCATCTCGCCACCCGCTTCATGCAGGGCCGTTGGTCGCAAAAAGCCTTCCTCCGCTCGCTCGTGCTCAGCCGAACCTACCGCCTCAGCAGCGCGAATGAGGTAGCCACGATGACGCTCGACCCTGAAAACAAGCTCTACTGGCGCATGAACCGCCAGCGCCTCGATGCCGAGGCATTGCGTGATTCCCTGCTCGCAGTCAGTGGTGAACTCACCCGCGATGGCGGCGGGCCTGCGCTAGTGCTGGAGCATCCCGAAAACTGCGGCTCGCTCTCGCTCAAAGGCGTGAACCCACCGAGCTACAACCATCGAAAACCCCGCCCCACGCAGGAGTTTGTGCGCACGCTCTACCTGCCTGTGCTGCGCAATGGGCTCACGGCTGCGGATAAGCTACGAGCTGATTTTGACTTCGTCGATCCCGCCATGATCACCGGGCAACGCAATCAAACCATCGTCCCGACCCAAACACTCTTCCTCCTCAATAGCGATCTCATCCGCCGACGTGCCGCCGCGCTGGCGACGAGCCTCTCCAGTGAGCCAACTGATCTTGCACGCCTCACCGCTCTTTGGCTCCGCGTGTTAAATCGTCCCATCACCTCCACCGAGCGTGACGAGGCCCTTACCTTTCTCAGCCGCGTCGAGTCGTCCAACTGGCTCGAGCTTTGCCACAGCTTGCTTGCCTCAAACGAGTTCGTGTTTCGCCTCTAGACCGCCAGTCCAAAAATCCACCCCTCGATGAACTCGTTCTCCCGCCGCCACCTCCTCCAGCGCACCGCCTGCGGCTTCGGTGCTCTTGCGTTGCAGGACATCGCTCGTGCGGCTTCAAATCCCCTCGCCGCCCGCCTCCCTGGCATGATGCCAAAGGCAAAGCGCGTCATCTTTCTCTTCATGCAGGGTGGCCCTTCACAGTTGGATCTGTTTGATCCGAAGGACTTCATCACACGCAGACACGGGCAGAAGATCGACTCGCCCTTGCGCAAAGAAGTCACCCAGGTCGGCACGGAGAAATTCCTCGCGCTCGACACCATGGCACCCGTGCGGCCGCGCGGCCAAAGCGGCATGATGATCTCCGATTTGATGCCTCACCTCGCCACCGTCGCAGATGACATTTGCCTCCTGCGCGGCATGAACGCCGACAACCCCCAGCACGCGGGTGCGACGCTGCAATTTCACACCGGCACCTTCGCCGAGGTGCGTCCCTCCATGGGCGCATGGGTCAGCTATGGCCTCGGCACCGAAAACGCGAACCTACCCAGCTTTGTCAGCATCCAAGGCGGCGGCGTGCGCGAGTATGGCTCCGCCTTCCTCCCCGCGATCCATCAGGGCACGAAACTGACGGTGCCGCTCGATAGCAAAACACTGCCGGTCGAAAACCTCCGCAACGTCTCCGCCAACGACGCCATCCAGCGTCAGCGCATGGATTTCATGGCCCGCATGAATCGCCGTCTCGTCGGTGATCTCGGTGGCGATGCCAGCATGGAAGGCATGATCCAAAACATGGAACTCGCTGCCCGCATGCAGCTCAGCACACCCGAGACCGTGGACATCTCGAAGGAGAGCAAGGCCACGCTCGACCTCTACGGCATCGGCGGCAAAGACACGAACACCTTTGGCCGCGCCTGCCTGCTCGCCCGCAAGCTCAGCGAGGCAGGTGTACGCTTTGTGCAGGTCAGCACCGGCGGCTGGGATCACCACGGTGACATCCGCGGCAACTTACCCAAACTCTGCGCCCAGACCGACCAACCTGTAGCCGCTTTGCTCAAAGATTTGAAGTCGCGCGGCCTGCTGGAGGACACGCTCGTGCTCTGGAGCGGCGAGTTTGGCCGCACGCCATGGAGCCAGGACCTCAGCGGCAAATCACCCATCGAAAAGCACGGCCGCGAGCACCAACCCGAGAGCTTCTGCGCCTGGATGGCCGGTGGCGGCGTCAAACCCGGCCTCACGTATGGCGACACCGACGACATGGGCTACCGCGTCATCAACGGCAAAATCCACGTCCATGATCTACACGCCACGATGCTGCACCTCCTCGGCATCGATCACCTCAAACTCACCCACCGCCACCTCGGCCGCGATTACCGCCTCACCGATGTCTATGGCGAGGTGGTGCGCGAAATTCTCGCGTGAGACCAATCATAGGCAGTTAGAAAAATAGGGGCAAAAAATGAACAGCTTTTCTCCGCCCCCCAATCTTTTGACTTCAAGACTCGGTCATCAATGAAACCCTTTCTCATCTCAGTCCTGCTTGTGTTCACGATCAACTGTAAGGCCAGCGCCGAGGAGCGCTTCCTTCTCGCGGCGGACACTCAAGTCATTGAGATCAATCGCGCGGGCAAAGTGACTGACTTGCTGAAGCACCCTGGCCATGGCGGCACCTACGATGCGTGGCGGCTGCCGGACGGTGGCATCGCTTATGCGCACAAAGGTGGCTTGGCGGTGTTTGATGCGGCGAAGAAGTTGCTCATGGAACACAAAGCAAGCGCGAGTGCGAAAGGTGCGGAGGCCAACAGTTTGGCCCTGCTGGAGGGCGGGCAGAAGTTCGCGCTCATGGACAGTGGCGTGAGTCAGATCCGCATCGTGGATCGCAGCGGCGCGGTGGTGAGTGAGACGCCCCTGCCCGATCTCAGCGGCGATCCGCTGCACTTCCGCTATCGCATGATTCGCGAGGTGCCGGGTGCGAAGGCGTTCTGGGTAGGCCAATACGGGCGCAAAACGGTGCTGCAGGTGGAAACGGAAACAGGTCGGGTGTTGCAGACGATTCCACTCGATCCGCTGCTGAAGCCATCGCCCACGGTGAAGAAGGCTTTTGCGATGCTGCCAGTCGAGGATGGCTCCTTATGGGTGTCCACGTCCACCGGTTGTCAGTTGCTTCACCTTGATGCGAGTGGCAAAAAGCTCGGTTGCTGGACCATTGAAGACCTCGGGCTGCGATGCCGCTACCTGCTAGGCATGTCTCGCCTGACCAATGGCAACCTACTGATCGCTTGCGGTGATTACCATCTGAAAAAGCCCGACGAGGGACGTGATCTGCTCGCGGAGATCGATAGCAGCGGAAAAGTCGTATGGAAACTCACCCGCGAGCAGTTGGTGGATCAAATCGAAGGCGCGATCGACAAAGGCAGCGGCCTGGAGGAGATGCGCATCACGAATGTGCAGGTCTTTGATGCGCCAACGCCAAAACCGGCGAAATCGACCGCTGCGGGCAACCTTCCAGCCTTCATCGACAAGCACTGCATCGAATGCCACGACGACACGGTCAGCAAAGGTGACTTCGACATCACCGCGCTAGCCTTCCAGCCCGAAGATGCCGGAAATCGCGGACGCTGGGCTCGCGTGTTTGATCTCGTGGAACGGGGAGAGATGCCGCCGCCGGAGAAGTCGAAGGTGGACGCGGCGGAACGCCACACCTTTGCCACGGAGCTGGGAGCGAAGCTGCTGGCGGCCGCCAAAGCGGAAGTGGCCAAAGCTGGTCGTGGCCCCGTGCGCAGGCTCACGAGTGTAGAGTTTGAAAACAATCTTCGCGTGCTGCTGAACCTCCCAGACCTCGATGTTCGAAACAAGCTGCCGGAAGATCGCGACTCGCATGGTTTCACGAAGGTCTCCGCCATGCTCGATGTGTCTCGAGTGCAAATGGAGGGCTATCTCGATGCTACGGAGACCGCTTTGCGCACCGCGATGGCCGGGAGCACTCAAGCGCCGAAGCCAGTTACGCAGCGCTTCACGGGCTTGCAGTTGTTCCCTGGACTCAACACTTTCGGCGAGCGCGAGGCGATGTTCTTTGCGCGGGACAATCGCATGGTGCCCATCACCAACGAGGAGGGGAAAAAGATGACGCCCGAGCAGCGCAATGATCCCACGCTGGAGATGGCGCTCTTCCGCTCCGCGACGTGGCCTTACTTTGGCTATCCGCCGGGCTTTCGTGCAAAGGTCAGCGGTGCGTATCGCGTGCGGTTCAAAGGACGTGCCGTGCGGCAGGTGCCTGACTTTCGCCTCGTGACCGCGTATGAACCCGTCGCGATGAGCTTCCGAGCGCGGCAACCTTCGGGTCCGGATGTGTCCGGTGATGTGCGCGAGACGGGCGGCTGGATGGATTTACAGCCGGAGGCTCGCGAGTTTGAGACGACGATTCATCTCAAAGCTGGCGAAACCTTCGAATACAGCCCACTCGGCCTACCTGTGCCGTTCATCCGCACCGATGGCGGCTTCTTTTATGATTATCCGCCGATGCCGCCGGAGGGGCACCGCGGCGTGGCGATCCAATGGCTCGAAGTCACGGGGCCGCTCGTCGATGCGCAATGGCCGCCGGCATCGCATCGCGTACTGTTTGATGAGGTGAATGCCTCCAAAGCCACTGCGGCGGATGCCGAGCGTCTTTTCCGCCGTTTCGCCGCCCGTGCCGCACTTCGCCCGATGAGCGATGAAGCTCACAAACCCTTCCTCGGCCTCATCCAAGCCAAACTAGCTGCTGGAGCCCTTTTTGCCGATGCCATGCTCGCAGGCTATCAGGCGCTGCTTTGCTCCTCTCACTGCCTTTACCTCACAGAGCCGCAAAAAGAGACTGCAGATGTGCATTTCGCCATCGCCAACCGTCTCTCGCATTTTCTCTGGAACTCTCGCCCTGATGACGAACTCGCCGAACTCGCCAAAAACGGACGTTTGCACGATGCGGCCACGCTCGCGGCCCAAACGGAGCGCCTCATCGCCGATCCGCGCTTTGAGCAGTTCGTGCACATGTTTGCGAATGAATGGCTCGATCTGCGCAAACTGCGCCGCGACATTCCAGACGAGCGTTTGTATCCAGAGTATCGCAAAGACGACTACCTCGTCGATTCGATGGCGCACGAAACGCAGGCATTCCTCATGGCGATGGTGCGTAAAAACCTTCCCGCTACCACGTTGGTCACGGCGGACTTCGCCTTCGTCAATGATCGTCTGGCTCGTCACTATGATCTGCCTCGTGTGTCCGGCTCCGCCATGCAGCGTGTTTCCTTGCCGAACGGCAGCCCCTTTGGAGGTCTCATCACTCAAGCCGCCCTCATGAAGCACACGGCGAACGGCACCACCACCTCGCCCGTGCTGCGCGGCGTATGGATCATGGAAAAGCTGCTCGGCCAGCCGCCGCCACCACCGCCCAAGAGCGTGCCCGCCGTGGAACCAGACATCCGAGGTGCCACCACGATCCGCGAACTGCTCGCCAAACACACTGAGTCCAAGACCTGTGCCGGATGTCATGCAAAGTTTGATCCCGTCGGCTTCGCCTTGGAGAACTTCGATGTCATGGGCGCATGGCGGGATCGCTATCGCGGCATGGAGAAAGGTGAGAAAGTCACCGGTTTCGATCCCGCCGGCCATCCCTACACTTACTTCGTCGGCCCCGCCGTCGATGCCTCTGGCAAGCTGCCCGGCGGCAATTCCTTCCATGACATCCATGATGTCAAACGCCAGCTCGCAGCCCACCCACGCCAGCTCGCCAAAAACCTCCTCGAACACCTCGTGCTGCACGCCACGGGCACCCCTGTCGGTTTCGCAGATCGTGCTGAAGTCGAGACCATGCTCGATGCTTGCGCGGTGAAGGGGTACCGCGTGCGAGACCTCATTCACGCGCTGGTCGGCAGCAGTCTCTTTCTTGGAAACTCCATCAAACCATGAACGCACCTCACATCGCCACTCCCATCGCACGTCGTCGTTTCCTGCGTGGCATCGGCGTCACGCTCGGACTTCCGATGCTTGAGTGCATGACACCGGTCTTCTCCCGTGCTGCGGAATCGAAGCCACCCAAGCGCATGCTTCTGATCTCGAACAACCTCGGCGTGCTGCCCCAGCACTTCTTCCCGAAGGAGAAAGGTGCAGGCTACACCCTGTCGCCTTACTTGAAGGAACTCTCGACGTTCAAAAACGACTTCACCGTCTTCAGCGGCCTTTCGCATCCCGCCGTCACAGGCGGGCACAGCACCGAAAACTGCTTTCTCACCGCCGCGCCCGACCCGACTCGCAGCGGCTTCCGCAACAGCATCTCGCTCGACCAGACCGCCGCAGATGCCTTGGGCCAGCAGACGCGATTCCACACGCTGAACCTCGGTGTGAACATCGACAAAGCCAACCGGAGCCTCTCCTGGACACGCGACGGCGTGCTGCTGCCCGCCGAGGACAGCCCGGCGGCCTTGTTTCGCAAAATGTTCCTCCAGGGTGATGCCAGGCAGATCGCGCGCTCCCTCAAACGCCTCCAGGATCGCGGAAGCGTGCTCGATGTGCTCAGCGAGGACATGCGTGGCTTCCAACGCGCCCTTGGTAACTCGGATCGCTCGCGCCTGGACCAGTATCTCACTTCTGTTCGGGAACTGGAGCAGCGCCTCGCCATCTCAGGCGAATGGGAGCAAAAGCCAAAGCCCGTCACCAAGACACCGGAGCCAAGGGACATTCCTGACAAAGCGAGATTCTTCCCCAAGATCCAGCTCATGCTCGACATGGCGCAGCTCGCCTTTGAGTCCGACTCCACACGCATCGTCACGCTCATGGTGGATGGTTTTGCCACGCCCGTCTTTGAGATTGATGACGGCCAGCGCACGCGGGACGGATACCACAATCTCAGCCACCATGGCCAGTCGAAGGAAAAGCTCGCCGAACTCGAAAAAGTGGATCTCCAGCAGATGCGCCACCTGCGCGATCTCATCGCCGCGCTCGCCGCCACACCCACGGCCGATGCTGCACGCCTGCTAGACCACACCATGGTCCTCTACGGCAGCAACCTCGGCGATGCCAACGTCCACAACTGCACCAACCTGCCCATCCTCCTCGCCGGAGGCGGATTCAAGCACGGCCAGCACCTCGCCTTCCACACCGCGCAAAACAAACCCCTCTGCAATCTCTTCGTCTCCATGCTGCAAAACATGGGCATCGAGTCAGCGGCATTCGGCAGCAGCGGCGGAACCCTCAGCGGACTGGAACGCATCTGAATCATGAACCCCCTCCCTATCTTACTCCTCATCGCCACCTCCGCCCTCGCCGAGGTCAAAACGGAGACGATCACTTTGCCCATGCGCGATGGCATCAAGCTAGCCACCGACATTTATCGTGACGAGACACTGGGCAAAGCGCCTGTCGTGCTCATGCGCACGCCTTACGATAAGTCGAAGGCGAAGGGCACCGCGGAGCGATGGGCCAAAGCGGGCTACATTGCCGTGATGCAGGACTGTCGCGGCACGCGAGCGTCCGAGGGCGTGATGGCTCCCTACAACAACGAGGGCCAGGACGGCTACGACACCCTCGAGTGGATCACACGCCAGCCTTGGTGCAGCGGACGTGTCGGCATGGTCGGCGGCTCTTATGTGGGCGCGGTACAGTGGCAGGCGGCGGTGGAAAATCCGCCCGGTCTCGCCGCCATCACACCGCAGGCGACTTGGAGCAGCTTTTATCGCAATCTCTACCTCGGCGGCTCGGTGCGGCTCGCGCTCATCGCAGGATGGATCGCAGGCAACACCACAAAACCCGAAAGCGTGAAGCCTGCGGACATGAGCGAGGCCTTGATGCGCCTGCCACTAAGCGAGGTCGATGAAGCCATCGGTTGGCCCATGCCCTGGCTCGACGCCTTCCTCACTCATCCAGAGCCGAACGGTTTCTGGACGCGGCTCGATCTCACGCCACGCCTCCCGGAACTGCAACTCCCCGCACTGCACGTCGTCGGCTACTACGACTTCTTTTCCCGCGAGTCAGTGGACAATTTCATGATCATGCAAAAGCAGTCGCGTGATCCAAAAACACGCCAGCAGCAGCGACTCATCCTCGGACCATGGGATCACGGCAGCGTAGGCAAAACAAAGGTCGCCGAGGTCGAGTTCGGACCCGAAGCCGCCGTGGATACCTTTGCGCTGCAACTCGACTGGTTCGACCGTCATCTCAAACAAGACCCCGCCGCCCAATCCAAGCCCTTCCCGCCCGTGCGCTACTTTTCCATGGGCGACAACGTCTGGCACGACTCGCAGACCTGGCCACCTGAAGGCTTCACCGCAGCCTCCTTTTACCTGCATTCCAATGGCCAAGCGAACACGCGCCGAGGCAAGGGCCGCCTCACTCGCGAAGCGCCCACGCAAAACGAAGCCTCCGATACCTTCCGCGCCGATCCCGCGAAGCCAACGCCCTCCTGTCCCGTCACCGAGACACGCCCCATCAAAACGGCCGTGTGGGGTCCTGTGGATCAAAGCGCCACCGAGGACCGCAATGACGTGCTCGTTTACACCAGCGAGCCCATGACCGAGCCGCTCACCTTCGCCGGCAATACCGAAGCCAAGCTCAATGTCTCCACCGACACACCTGATGCCGACTGGGCCGTGAAGCTAATCGACGTGCATCCCGATGGCTTCGCGCAAAACATCGCGCGTGGCATCCTGCGCGGCCGCTATCGCTCTTCCTTGCTCAAACCCGAGCTTATGCAGCCCGGCCAAGTTTACGAGATCACCGTCGATCTCGGCCCCGTCGCCGCCACCCTCGCCAAAGGCCACCAGCTCCGCGTGGACATCAGCGGCGCCGACTTCCCCCTCTACGACCGCAACCCC
>JBILPY010000383.1:0-4690 GCA_044373575.1 Prosthecobacter sp.
TTTGGTGAAGGGCTCGACCTCGGGTTTGAACTCGTGTGTGCCTTCTCTGCTGCTGATCGCGGGCGTCAGTGCGCTCTGGCACGGCAGTGTGCTCGGATCATTGCTCTGGCTGGTGATTCAGTTCGCGCTCGTTTTCGCTGAAGATCGGCGCGGCAAGCCGCTCTTTGCGCCGCTGCCATTGCCGCTGCGGGTGATCCTGGTGATGCTGGTGCTGGTGGTTTCCAATGTGATGCTGGTATCGCCCGGTTTCGTGGCTGCGCTGGAGAACGTGAAGCTGATGTTTGCCAGTACAAAGCCCACGCTTTACTCGCTGCTGCTGGACAAGCGCCTGACCTCCGGCTGGCTGCAATTCATGCTGCTCTTCTCCGTCATCGCGAGCATCGGCCTGCCGAGACTCGGCTGGGTGCTAGAGCAGCCGATCAAGAGCTGGCATGCCATCGGTATCCTGCTCATTCCCTGCTCGCTGCTGATGGCGGTGCGCGAGAGTGCTTACACGCCGGCCTTCCTGCGGCAGATCACGCAGTGGCCGGTGACGTGGGTTTTCGACCAGGGGAACTCGCGAGTGCATGTGGGCTATGATGGCTGGCTCTTTCCGCTGCGTGAGCTGGATCATCTCACGCTTCGGCGTCGTGGCGAAGGCGGCACGGAGGCGCTGGTGAAGCTGGCAGGTGAATTGAAGACCAAAGGCATCCCTTTGATGCTCGTCGCTGTGCCTGCGAAGACGGCCATGTATCCCGATCAAATCTTCCGCGCTGAGTATGCTACGCCCGTGCAGCCACCCGGGCAGAAGGCGCGATTGGAAAAGCTGGCAGCAGCAGGCATCGAGGTGATCGACCCCTCGCAGGCCCTTTGGGATCGACTCATCAAAGCCGAGTCCCATTACTCGACGGACCGACATTGGACCTTCGACACGATGAAGGTGGCGGCGGGAGACGTGGCGAAGCGCATGCGTGAAAAATGGCCCCAGCTTCCAGGAACCGAAACCCCGGTGATCTCCGCGACGATCCTGGACCGCACTGACGCTGGCGACCTCGCCCGCGAACTTCTTCCTCTGGGCGCAGAAACCGTCTTCGGCGAAGAGAGCGAGCACCTTGTCTCCATCCTCGGCCTGGAGAGCGATGAAAAGTCGCCCGTGATGATCCTCGGTGGCGAATCGCTGCGAGTTTTCAGCGATGCGGCATCAAGTTTCGGCAACATCGAGGGCAAACCCCAGCATGCCGGCTTTGGCACCCAAATGTCATCCCTGCTCGGTCGTCGGCTAGACGTGCGTGCTGCCAATGAAGTGGAGGCGGCCCAGATCGCCGCACAAGCCGCCGGCAAGAAGCTCATCGTGATCCTGGCACGAGCAGACGAGCTTTGACGCGGGGCAGTTTGCCGGGTGATACCGCCAAAAGTGGAAACTAGCCCCCTGCTGTCTCGCGGGTTGCGTTCACCCGTTCCCGTGCTCCTATGGGCGTCCCAAATCTCCCTCCCCGTCATGTCCGCCCATTCCTCCCCTTCCTCCGAAAGCTCCGGCTCCATCTGGAATTTCCTGAATGTCATCATCGCCCTGGCCGTCGGCGGCTTCGCCTTCTTCTGGGGTTCTGCTTTCCTGGTCGGCGGCTGGATGAAAAGTGCTGGGGTAGGCGAGGAAGCCAAAGCCCCTGCCACCGCTGAAGCGGCTCCGGCTGCCCCTGCTGCTGCCAGCACGACTCCAGCGGCTGCCGCACCTGCCGCCGCCGTGGCCGAAATCACCATCAAGCCAGACACCGCCAACCCGCTGGCCTACGACACCAAGGAATTCAAAGTGAAGTCCGGCCAGAAGGTCAAACTCACCTTTAACAACACGCACCCCGCCGTTCCCCAGCCGCACAATATCGTCATCGCCAAGGCTGGCTCCAAGGACAAGCTCCTCGCGCTCGCCATGCAGATGGCCACTGCTCCTGATGGCATGGCCAAGGGCTTCATCCCCGAGTCCCCGGACATCCTCTTCCACACCAAGCTGCTCCAGCCGAACACCAGCGAAACTCTGGAGTTCACCGCCCCCGCCGCTGGTGAATACCCCTACATCTGCACCTTCCCAGGTCACGGCGTGATCATGAACGGCGTGATGAAGGTCGAGTAGTCGCAATTCCAGTTCGATTTCCACGAGAGGAGGCCCCACCGGCCTCCTCTTTTTTGTTTCCGCATCTCGCCTTTGCCAAAACCGCCCCCGCGCTGCATAACTCCGGCCACTTCTCATCCCATGCTCGATCTCACTGGCAAACTCATCGCGCTGCTCAAAGGCGGCCCCGGCAACGAACGCACCGTGTCCCTGAAAACCGCCGAGAGCGTGGCCGAAGCGCTGCGCAGCGTCGGCGCGGAGGTTGTCGAAGTCGATGTCACTGGCCCCGACTTCGAAGTGCCAGAGGGCACCTTCATTGCCATGAATCTCATCCACGGCACCTTCGGCGAGGACGGCCAGATCCAGGCCATCCTGGAGCAGCGCGGCATCCGCTACACCGGCGCAGGCGTGCAGACGAGCCGCATCTGTTTTGATAAAGCGCTGAGCAAAGACAAGTTCATCGCCGCTGGAGTCCCCACGCCGCTTTCACAAAACTACACGCTCGATGGCAGCGAACCTCTCGCCATCGGCCTCCCGCTCGTGTCGAAGCCACCACGCGAAGGCTCCAGCGTCGGCGTCAGTATCTGCCGCGACGAAGACGACCTGGCCAAGGCACTCATCGAAGCGAAGAAGTTCGGCAGCACGACGCTGGTGGAAGATTTCATCGAGGGCAAAGAACTCACCATCGGCATCCTCGGAGATCAGGTGCTGCCGATCATCCACATCGAGCCCGTGGATGGCTTCTACGACATGAACAACAAGTATCCCTGGATGAACGGCACGGGCAAAACGCTCTACCATTGCCCCGCCGAGCTGGATGCCGAGACCACGAAGCGAGTCCAGGACGCCGCCATGGCCGCCTTCAAAAGCTGCGGCACCGAAGTCTATGGCCGTGTCGATGTCATGCTCCGCGCCAGCGACAACGCCCCCTTCGTGCTCGAGATCAACACCATCCCCGGCATGACCAGCAGCAGCCTCCTGCCGAAAGCCGCCCGCGCCATCGGCATCGAGTTCCCCGAACTCTGCACGCGCATCATCGAGCTGTCTCTGGCTGCGAGAGGATGAGCCTTCGGGAATGACAAAGCCCGAATGACGAAACCTCAGCACCTTTCGTCCTTCGTGAACTCGTCTAATGTTATCCAAGTCAACGATGCCGCCGCGCCGCACGACGTGGACAGCACGGTGCCTTCCGCACTGAGGTCGGACCTGAACATCAGTCATCAGCTCTTTGAAGGTCGCGCCTACGCCATCATCAAAGACCCGCTCTCGCTGAAGTACTTCCGGCTGCCATCTGAGGACTTCGCGCTCGCCTCGCTCTTCGATGGCAAACGCAACGTCGCGGCCATCCGTGCCGCCTTTCTCCAGCAGCAGCCGCAGGCCGCGCTGAAGCAAACGCGCGACGAACTCACCGAGCGCATCACGCGTTTCGCGAACGAACTACTGCTCAGCGGCTTCCTCGAAGCCACCGCCGCCGGTGTCCGCCAGCAGCAGAAGATGGAGGCGGCACGCAGGCCCGTCGTCACGCCCTGGGGCCTGTTCATGAAGGCGCTGTTTTTGAAGATGCCGCTCTTCGATCCCGACGCACTGCTCATCCGCATGGAGCGGCGGATGCGCTGGGTCTGGTCGTGGACGGGCATGGCGCTGAGCTTCGTCATCTTCCTGGCAGGACTGATCGTCTTCATGATCGAGTGGCCGCGCATCTCGCCCTCGCTGAATGACTTCCTCACGCTGCCAAACCTCGCCACCATCTGGGCGCTGACCATCGTGGTGAAGGTGATCCACGAGTTCGGCCACGGACTGACCTGCAAACACTACGGCGGCGAGGTGCATGAGATGGGCGCGATGGTCATCGTCTTCTCCCCCTTCCTCTACGCCGACGTCACGGATAGCTACCTCTTCCCGAACAAACGGCACCGCATTCTCGTCGCCGCTGCGGGCATCTACATCGAGCTGGTGATCGCCGCGCTCGCCACGCTGCTCTGGACCATTTCGCAGCCCGGCCCCACGCAGCAGCTTCTTTTCAACCTCATGCTCATCACCAGCGTGTGGACCGTGCTTTTCAATGCCAACCCGCTGATGAAGTTCGACGGCTACTACATCCTCACCGACCTGCTCGACGTGCCAAACCTGCGCGCGAAAGCCCAGATGTGCGTGAGCGAGATGGCGCGGAAACTCGTCTTTGGCAGCGGTGGCGGCAGCGCCGCGAATCAAGCCATCCTCCCCCGGCGCCGACGCGGCTGGTTCGTGCTCTACAGCGTCGCCGCGCAGCTTTACCTGCTCCAGATCACCCTCGGCATCGCCATGATTTTCCATCACCTGCTCCAGCCTTACGGCCTCGCGTGGTTGGGCGATTGGCTTGGCATCGGCGCGTTTGTCTCCATGCTCATCGTCCCCGTGGTCGCCTTCTTTAAAAAACAGCTCTCAGCACCCGACAGCACCTCCCATGGCCGCCGCCGTCCGTGGCTCATGCTCGGTGGATTCGTCGTGCTGCTCGCGCTCGTTCTCCAAGTGCCCTGGCCCGTGAAGATCGAGCGCCCCGCTGTGCTCCAGCCCATCGATTCGGAATTCGTGCGCGCCGAGGTCGCTGGACGCATCACCCACATCGCC
>JBILPY010000384.1:0-4678 GCA_044373575.1 Prosthecobacter sp.
TCGCATCGAGGTGCGGCCTGACCTGAGCCTTCCCGGATATCCCGAGGTCTTCGCCGCTGGTGACATCGCAGCTTTGACAGACAAGAATGGTGTCAAGGTGCCGGGCGTCTCACCTGCTGCTATCCAGATGGGCGGGTTCATTGCCCACAGCATTCAAAACGAACAACTCGGCAGTGCACGCCCCTCCTACGCTTATTGGGACAAGGGCAGCATGGCCACCATCGGCCGCAGCGCCGCCGTCGTCAGCTTTGCCGGTATCCAAGTGCGCGGATTCCTTGCCTGGTTGATGTGGCTTTTTGTGCACTTGGTATTCCTCATGAACATGCGCAATCGCTTCTCAGTCTTCCTGCACTGGGTGTGGTCCTACTTCACCTGGCAGCGCGGTGCACGCGTCATTCAGTCTTCACGCGAGTCTTGAATGTCCACAATAGCCCCTCCTTATAATCTGTTTTTATCTCCAGTAGAGGAAGTTGTTCAGGCCGGGAAAAGGATCACCCTGAGAAAATGATTCGCCCCTTGCGCGTGGCGGGGGGCAAAGGACAGCCCCTCTTTATCTCCTCATCGCCGAACCACACCCGCGCCAATGCGGACCGATACGTGCAGAGACAATTTCCCAGTAGAAGAAGTAGATGACGTGCGGCACGGCTCGTCCTAGCAGACGTATCAACAACTACAGTATGCTGCTCCCGCACCCATCTGCTAGAAAGTCTTCGTCTTGAAAACCACCCTCCTCCTCGTCTCCGCCCTCTCCTTTCTCGGTTATGGATCGGCGTGCTTTTTTTCGAGCTACATGAAGCAGGAGTTCCTTCGCTACCGCTTGGGATCGCAACGCCTGCTGGTGGGCATCTTGCAGTGGTGTGCGGGGATCGGCTTGTTCGCGGGAATAAGTTGGCCATGGATCGGGCAGTTGGCAGCGGGCGGACTGGCGCTAATGATGCTGGTCGCCGTCGTGGTTCGTATCCAGATCAAGGACACCGTGCTGCAAACGATCCCGGCGCTATTCTACCTGATGCTGAACACCTATCTCTGCTTCGCGGGATTTTGAGCCGCAAGTCACCTACAGCAAAGCAATCGCGACACACATCGCGAGCACCACGAGAGACGGCAGTGCCTTGCTGATAGGATCTTTCACTTTGAGGTGCATGATAAAAGCCCCCAGCATGAGCACTCCCATGCCCACCGCTGCCGGTTGTGCCACGCCGGGAATCCAGAGCGAGGCGAGGAGCGCCAGAGCCAAGCCCACTTTGAGAATGCCGATGAGATAGAAGAATGGAAAGGGCAGCCCATAAACGGCGAACTCCTCGCGCAGATTTTTCGCATCCTTGCCTCGATATGAGGTCGCCTTGCCGGAGCGCAAGAGCCAGACATTTAGAATGCCAAGCGACACGATGAGTTTCAGAGCAATAAGGAAGTAGTCCATGATAATGAAGCAACCGATTCGACTTCGGTGGAATCAGGCGCAATTCAGATTGCTTCACTCACTCTAAATCTACAAGCTAATCCCCTGTCATCGGCTTCAGTCTGATGCAACAAAGAGCAAAGTCGGGTGTGTCACGCGCGGGGCATTTGTTTCAATGCGTCAGCGCGTAGAACAGGATGTTGATCCCCAGCGGGTACGCATACTTCTCGGAGAACTCGCGGAAATACCATGGGTCCGTGCCCTCTTCCTCCCAGCCGTCTCCTAAGTCGGTGTTGTGACAGATCACCATGACGATGCGCTTTTTGTCATCGTAGATCGCCCGGTAGTGGGGGGTCTCGGCGTCCCAGCGCTCTGCGGTGATCCCCTGCTCCCGTCCAGCCATGGCATGACCCACGCTGGGGATCTGCGGCTTCACTTTCAACGGGAAGACCATGTGGAAGATCTCGTGCTCCACGGGCAGCTCCACGGGTTCACGGTCGGGGAAGATCTGCTTCAGCGCACTGTGGAAGACATCCCACTCCTCCTCCCCCCAGAAGTCATCCACCATGACAAAGCCGCCATTCAGCATGTAATCCCGCATCACCTTCGCCTCCTCGTCCGTGATCGAGATATTCCCCGGCTCGATCATGTAGATGAAGGGATAGTGCCGCATCTGCTCCGCCACGATGTCCACCACGGCACCTTTCGGGCTCACCTGAAGGGAGGTCATCTGCTGCAGCCGATACGAGAAGTTTAGGTCCGCGTCCGGGTAGTCCGTGGCCCACTTCCCACCTCCGCGATTCCTGCCCCAGCGTCCGCTGTCCGAGTTGTAACGCAGCCTGGCAAACACAAACAGGTCGTTCGGCAGCTCCTTCGAGATCGGCCAGGTCGGGAAGTCCATGAACTGTCCGCCCCTTCCCGCCTCGCGGGGATCTTCCGGCACGGAACCGTCCTTGATGCCAAAGTTCGTCGGGTTGCCCGACTCTCCCACCTCCGCCGCCCAGACCAGTCCGGTCACGACCAGGGCAAGCGTGCAGGCGATGAGGGAGTGGCTTTTCATACGAGGGAGCAGTGTGCAGGATGCGGACCCGTCTGCACAAGACTGGAAACGCCACCCGAGCGCATTTCTCGTGATTGATTTCAGCCTCGCCTATCTTCCGTCCGCCGGTGGGAGGGAACGCTGGCTGAGCATCCGCAACTTCATCGCGGTGGCAGCTTCGTAATCAGCCTTGGAGCGGAAGTATTCCGCACGGGCATCTACCTCCAGGAGACGGGCGTCAAAGGTGGCCTGCTCGCGTATTTGGAGGGCAAAAAGATCAGCGGCGCCTTGCTCAAAGCGTTTCCGCTCGGCGTCTTCGAGCAGGACGGCCAGCTCGACGTTCCGCTTCGTCATGCCGATCTGCTCATGCGCTGCCTTGATGGCGCTCCAGGCATCCCGCACTTCGGCAATGATGCGCTCGCGGGCAAACTTGGCATCGGCATCGAGCCGCTGAAGCTCGGCGGTGATGACCTCCAGTCGGCCCTTGGCTTCGTTTCGCTGCAAGGGCACCCGCAGCTCGATGCCGATGGCTGACTCCGTGCGCTCGCGGTCTTTGTAGGGGCCGCCGCCAAGGTTCTCGCTGACCGTGGCGGTGAGATCAAGGTTGGGCAGCAGGTTGTTCTTCGCCAGACGCTCGTCGATGCCGAACTTCTCGGCCACGAGCCGGATGCGCCGCAGTTCCGGGCGCAGGCTGAAGGCGTTCTGAATGTCGGGACCAACCTTCTTTTCATCGGGCTGGAGGAGTTGAGGAAAGGCACCGGGCAAATGGTGGCGCGTGATGATGGCGGGCTCGTCATTCTCATCTCGATAGAAGAGAGAAAGCTCGATGCTGGCCGCCTCAAAGCGTCGCCGGGCCTGCACGACGGCCAGACTGCGGCTGACGACGAGGCGCTCGTTGTCGATCTTCACGATGGGGGCCACCTGCCCTTTCTTCACGAGTTCGGCGATGGCGTTGTCACGATCTTCCGCGATGCGCTCAAGCTGCTCCGTGACGCCAAGGCGCAGTCCCATGGAGACCCAGTTGAAGTAAGCCCGGGTGGCCGTGCGGACGATGTCGAGCTGCTGCCGCTGGATGAAGGGATCGGCGATCTCTTGATCGAGCCGGGCTTTCCAAAGAGTGGCTCGACGCCCGTCGATGGGGCCATCACGCAAAAGATTCAGCCGGATGCCGGCACGGACTTCGCCGTCGATCTGCGTGCGGTTTTTATCGTAGTCGGCGAGTGATCCCGAGCTGATCTTGTAACCCGCGAAGACGTTGCCGCCCCAGAAGGGCAGCGGCTGATCCAGCACGAAATCGCCCACGCTGTTCTCATAGTAGCCGTTGGGATTGAAACTGCCGGTGGAGCGAAAGTTAAGATCAAAGGCGCCACTGGCCTGCCGCACCCGACCTGCGGCGATGTCCCGCTCAATGAGGGCGATGAGGTAGGGCGGGTATTTGCCCGTCACCGAGTCAATGACCTGATCCAAACGGATCGTGTCCGCCTGGAGGCAGGTCGTGAAGGCCAGGAGAATGAGAGCACTGAAAAGCCCTCCCCTTTGAAACAGTGCGGTTGGCAGCCTCATTTCTTCACCTCCGGTTCCTTCTCTGAAACGACAGGCGGGAAGCCATTGATCTGACGCCAGATTTCCTTCCAGAGCGGAACCTGGCTGAGAAGGATCCAGCCATTGGCGCGCACCCCTTGGCGGAGGTAGCGGTTGCTCGGCCAGTCTTCGCGGTGTTCGCTTCCATCACGTTTAAAAATGTCGGGCCTAGGAGCCACAACGACGCGGAACTTGCCTTTGCCATCATCCGCAGGGTCGATGAAGACGACCTCGCCTCCAAAGGTGCCGACGGCGACGCTCGGCCAGCCGACGAACTGAATCGCGGGCCAGCCTTCAAACTGAAGCCGCACTTCACTGCCCGGGCTGGTGCTGCCGTCTGCATTCGTGTTGCGTGGATGAATGAGCGGCATGTCATTGCCATCGAGCCACATTTCCACGAAGCGGCTTTCGGTCTCGGGAATGATCACGCAGATGGGTGAGCCGGGCCGGAGATAGGTTCCGTCTGTGGCCTGCACGCTGAGCACGATGCCATCACGAGGTGACTCAATCGTCTGGCGCATATTCTGGCTGATTTGAATATCGAGTGACTTGATGTCTCGATCCGCCGTGGCGACCTCGGCCTGCGCGGTGCCTTTCTGGGCACGGATGCCGGCGATGGTGGCACCGAAGTCATTCTCGGTGCGCTTGAGATTGGCTTC
>JBILPY010000385.1:0-4661 GCA_044373575.1 Prosthecobacter sp.
GTCATTGCCGTGGGTTATCCGATCGGTGGTGATCGTATCTCCGTCACGCGCGGCGTGGTCTCGCGCATCGACTTTCGCACCTTCAGCCACAGTGGAGTGGATTCCCATCTCTCCATCCAGGTCGATGCGGCCATTAACCCCGGCAACTCCGGCGGACCCGTGCTGCAAAGTGGCAAAGTAGTCGGCGTAGCCTTCCAGGGCTTCAGCGGCAGCGTGGCGCAGAATGTCGGCTACATCATCCCCGTGCCCGTCATTCAGCGCTTCCTCAAAGATGTCGATGACGGCAAATACGATCACTATGTGGACCTCGCCATCACCGACTTCGCCGTCGAAAACTCCGCGCAAAAGAAGGCACTTGGCATCGGCGATGACGGCATCGGCGTGATGATCGCCGATGTGGAGCCCGCAGGCAGTGGCTCTGGCATCTTAAAACGTGGTGATGTCCTGCTCGCCATGGATGGCAATCCCGTGCTGAACAACGGGCTCATCCGCTTCGAAGGAGAACTGATGGACATGAACGAAGTCGTCGAGCGCAAGTTCGCCGGAGACAAACTGAAGCTCTCGTTCATGCGCGACGGCAAGAAACAGGACCAGGAGATCGAGCTGAAGCGCTTCGACCCCTATGTCCGGCTCGGATCGCAATACAATCAGCGCCCGCGTTACATCGTCTATGCAGGGCTCGTCTTCCAGCCGATGGATCGCAACCTCATGGACGCTCACCAAGTCCGCGATCCCGTGGCGAACTTCCTTTTCGACAATTACCTCACTGACAAGCTCTACGTCGAACGGCCCGAGCCTGTTATGCTCACTTCCGTGCTCTCCGACGAAGTGAACACGCATTTCAGCGTGTATGCTCAGAGCGTGATCGACGAGATCAACGGTGTGAAAATCCGCAACCTCCAGGACGTGGCCGAAGCCCTGAAGAAGGAGGGTGAAAAGAAAGAGTTCGTCGTGATCAAGCTGCTGGAGAAAGGCCGCCCGCTCGTGCTGAAGCGCGACCTCGCCGAAGCTGCGCATCCCCGCATCATGCAGACTTATGGCATCCCCGAGGACTCCTACCTCGGCAACGAATAACCCGACATGGCAACACCACTTCGATCCCAACTTTTGCCCGCCATGAAGACTTTCCTCTCACTCACTCTCGCTCTCACCACAGGCCTCACCTTTGCCCAGGCTCCCGACAAGAAGGATGCCACCATCCGGCCCACTCCTTTGGCACCAGGGCAGCCGCCGGTCGGCATCCGCAAGCCCATCGGCACCATGATTCGTCCGCCACAGCTTCCGCAGGCGGTGATCAACACGAACTCGCTGCTCAAGGTCAACGTCACCTACCAGAACTATAACGTTCAGATCCCCTGGCAGAAGGAAAGCGCTGGTGGACGCCGCGGGCTCGGTGTAGTGCTGCCAAAGAATCGTGTGCTTGTGACCGCGCAGATGGTGGCAGATGCGAACTATATCGAACTCGAACTGCCCGAGAGTGGGCAGAAGATCCCCGCCAAAGTCGAAGCCGTCGATTATGAGGCGAATCTCGCCCTGCTCGCACCGAACTCGCCAGCCAAGGAGAAGGCTTTCTTCACCGGCCTCACTGGCGTGCAGGTGGACACTTCGGCGCGGATTGGCGATTCCCTCACGGTTTGGCAGGCAGGTCGAGTGGGTGATCTCATCGTCACGCCCATGCGCATCAGCAAAGTCATGACGCAGGGCTACATCGTCGATAACGCCGCCTTCCTCGTCTATGAAGCTACGGGCATCATCCGCAGTGAGTCGAACAGCTTCACGCTGCCCATCGTGAAAGGCGGCAAGCTCGCCGCACTGCTGCTGCGTTACGACTCGAAGAACCAGGTCGCCACCCTCCTGCCCGCGCCCATCATTCAGCACTTCCTCAAAGATGTGGCCGATGGCAAATACGATGGCTTCCCTTCCCTGGGCATCGAGTTTCAGGTTACTCTGGACGAGCAGTTCCGCGAGTATCTCGGCCTCAAGGACAACGCACCTGGCGTCTTCATCAGCAAGGTCATGAAGGGCGGCTCCTCAGATCAAGCTGGCGTAAAACCCGGCGACATCCTGACCTCCATCAACGGCTTCAGCATCGACTCCCGCGGTGATTATCAAGACCCGCAGTTCGGTGCCGTGAGCGCCAGTCATCTCGTCCGAGGGAAGTCTTTCGTTGGAGACGATGTGGAGATGAAAGTCATCCGCGATGGCAAGGAAGTCGTGCTCAAGAGCAAGCTCACCCGCAAGCAGCCCGATGACTACCTCGTTCGTCCTTACCTCTTCGATAAAGGACCAAAGTATGTGCTCAGCGGCGGCGTGCTTTTCCAGGAACTCACCTCTGCCTACCTGAACTCCTTTGGCGCTGAACAGCGCGGTGGAGCCCTGCTTCGCCTCCAGCGCATCGCCACCAATCCCGATGAATTTGAAAAGGAAGGGCGCAAAAAGGTGGTCTTCATCGGTGCCGTGCTTCCCACCACCAGCACGCAAGGCTACGAGCGTATGAGCGGTCAGGTCGTCGAAGAGGTGAACGGGAAGAAGATCACTGAGCTCGCCGATGTGGCTGCCGCTTTGAAGGAACCCAAAGACGGCCTGCACATCCTGAAGCTGCGGGAGTTTCCCTTCATCCTGCACTTGGACGCCCTGCGCGTGGAGCGTGACAACATGCAGCTCCTCAACGGCGTCTTCCGCGTGAGTGAGCTTTCGAGACTGGAGTAATCTCTACTCCAGAAAGTGGACCGCACCGTCCTCTGTGCGGCCCGCTATTCCAGTGTGATCCCGTGCCAGTAGGCGAACTCCATGCTCCAGCCGTTGGCGTGGGCTTCGAGGCGCAGGGTGACTTCTTGGCCGACGAACTTCGCTAGATCGACCTCGATGGACTTCCAGCGCGGCTTTTCGTGATCGACCGTCGCTTCCTTGACGACTTGACCATTGACCACGGCCTTGACCATCCAGTCGCCCCGATCATCCGCCGCGACGTTGAACGTGAGCTTCGTCTTCCCGGCTTCGATCTTCAATTTCCGCTCCAGGCTGGCAGGGGTCTTCTTATCTGGGAAGGGGTGCATCATGAGCACATTCGTCTTCCCGTGATACTCGGCGAATTTCACCGGCGTGCGCTCGAAGTCGGGCGCGCTGACTTTCCAATCGGGGTTCCAGAGGCTCACGCTTTCCCAGTCGATGGCACGCCAGTTAGTGCCTTTGGGTTTGGTGGAGGCTTCGGCAAATTCGACGCCTTTGATCAAGAGGTCTTTCTTCACCAATGTAAGCGGGCCTTCCTCCGGCGGGGCCAGGATGTACCAGATCAGGTCGCGGAAAGCGGTGTCTGGCAGGCCGCCGAAGCCCATGGGCATGAGGCTTTGTTTCGAGTTCGTGAGTGTGGCGATCTGATCGCGTGACACGACCTGCGCGGCACCGCCAGCGCCGAGCAGCTTCACGTGGCTCGGTGTGTCTTCGACCACGCGACCAGCGAGCGTGCGGCCGTCCTTCGTGCTCACGGTGAAGTTCTCGTAGCCGTTGCCGATGATCTGGTTCGGATCGATCACGTTCGCGAGGAGCGCATCGAGATTGCTGCGTCCGCTGCCGATGAGGTCGGGGCCGACCTTCTGACCTCCGCCGTGGAACTCGTGGCAGACCATGCATGTCGCCATGAACATCAGTTTGCCGTTCGCCAAGTCCGGCTCGCCAGTCAAAGCGGCTTGCCTCTTCGTGGCGATGAGGGATTTCATGTCCTCCGATGAATCCTGCCAGGCGCCGAGCACTTTGAAGGCTTGATCGCGGATGGCCTTGTCCTTGCTCGTCGCCAAAGCTCGCCGCACGGGCGCAGGGAAGCCGCTGGAGCTGACTTTGCCCTCGGCGATGGCATCGAGCATCGACTTCGTCCAAGTCGCACGGCTGCCGAGAGCTTCGAGGGCGGCGCTGCGGATATTGAAGTCTTTCGACGCAGCCTGCACGAGGAGTGGCGCGATGAAATCATCGCCCCCGAGGTCCGCAGCCGCACGAATCGCCGCCACGCCAAGTGCTGTGGATGTGCTCGGAGCGAGCAACGGTTTGATGCCTTCCTTCACCGCGTCCGTCTTCACCTTCCGCAGCGATTGCAGCACCGCGATGCGGTCCTTCTCCGGTTTCGAAACATCGTGCAGTGCCGTGATCATCTCCTTCACCGCCGCTGCATCGCCCCACAGCACCGCTAGCGTCTGCGCATGCTTCCTCACGTCCGCATTCGATGATGAGCGCCACTTCGCGAGGCTGGCCGAAACATCCTTCACTGGCTTGATGACTCCACCTTCCTGGCCTTTGACGAGTCCATCTAGCGCATAAGCGAGCAGGATGTCGTGCGCGGCGATATTGTCGCAAAACTCGACTGCGAGATCGAGGTTCTCCGCCTTCCGCGTGTCGCACAAGCGGCGCATGGCTTTGTGGGAGAGGACGCGGGAGAGGGGCTGACTTTGCGGTGCAATGGAGGCCAGCCAAGGCAGCCAAGTTTGGGGTTCCCATGAAATCTGAGGCTCCAAAGCCATCCAGATAGCATGTGAAAGCACTTGATCGGATGATGCAGATGTTTTGATGAGAGGCTCAAGAATTGGCTTCGTAGTGAGCGCGTAGTTAGCAGCACTTTCTCGTGGTTGAGTATGGTCAATCCCCAGTCGCACAGCATCTTTGGTGGACCGAAG
>JBILPY010000386.1:0-4657 GCA_044373575.1 Prosthecobacter sp.
CGCTGACCTGGCAGACCTACGATGTCGATTTAACGGCGGCGAAATACGACGCGGAAGGCAAGAAGACGGCGAACGCGAAGATCAGCGTGAAACACAACGGGGTGGTGATTCATGAGAATCAGGAACTGCCCGGCTCCACCACCTCGGCGCCGAACAAGGAGGAGAACACTCCCGGCCCGATCCACCTGCAAAATCACGGCAATCCGGTGAGGTATCGGAACATCTGGGTGGTGCGCACCCAGGGGTGAGGGGGACGGCTATGCGGAAGACTCGGAGACTGGGAGACGCGGAGAAACATTACATCTCGCTATCTCCAGTAGCCTTCACTGGAACAGTAGGTCCGAGATTCGCCCAGGCGGGTGCCGAACCAGAGCAGGTAGGAGCTACCCTCGCGCTGGTAGTAGATGGGGCCTTCTTCCCGAGATGGAATGCCGATCTGGTCGAGGGAGTCAGGAAAGCCACAGTGCTTCAGATGGTAAGCCTTGAGGGCTTCATGGATCGGCTCTGATTGCCGCATGAACTCCATCTGCCGCCATTTCGGAGCGATGATCAGAGCCGCCACGAAAATCATCAAAACCATGCTCGCGACAAAGAGGAGTCTGAGAAGGGCTTTGGGTTTCATTTCGGCATCGGCAGGAATGGATCAGGCGTGCCCTTGACGTTTTCTGAACTGGCTGGGGGACCATGCAGGTCGGCAAAGTCGCGTGGTGGGATGAGTTTGATAGAGTCTGCAATACCAAGTTGACGACGCTTGGCGGTGAACTCGCCTTCTGACATTGGCCCGAAGACTTCTGGTTTCTGGGTATCGAGAATCCAATAGTCGGCGCTCTCGGGATCTAACTCATCAAAGGTGACGTTGGGATCTTCCAGGAAAGTCTTCCGAGTGTCCTGGCGCTGGGCAAGGATATAGCGGCCATCGGTCGCACAGGCGGTGACCACGGTAGGAATGATCGGGGTGCCTTCGCTGTAGCCGTGTGGGGTGATCACATTCTGAAACGCCGATGTTCGGAACACCCAGTAATCTCCGGCAAGATGGGCGGAGTAGTCGAGATGTCCTGGCCCGGGAAATGAGAAGCCCTCCTTGGACATCTGCCAGATCAGCCAGCCTCCGAACAAGAGGAAGATCACAAAAGCCATCCCAACGGCTTTAAGGGTGGCGTGCAGCAGGTCTTTCATGGGTGCGTTGACCTGAGATCAGTACAGAGCCTGCCTTGAGACAAGCATCATTTCGTTCTGCGAGTGAGGACGCTCGCGCAACGTGGCGGTATCAATGCGCCTTCGCGGCCACCGGGGCGTCTTTGACCAGGATCTTCTGGAGTGGCTTGGGATAGACGCCGAGCACGATGATGGCGACGGAGAGGACGATGGCTCCGGCTTTGGAGGCGGTGTTCACCGTGAGGGGCTGGGAGGCGAGGCCGCTGTCGCTGCTGTGGATGGCGACGATGGCGCGGAAGTAGTAGTAGAATCCGGCGGCGGCTCCGATGGCGGCGCAGACGAGCGCGCCCCAGTAGGCTTGATCGGCGAGGCTGATGAAGACGAAGAGCTTGCCCATGAAACCGGCGGTCAGAGGAAGGCCGGCGAGGGAGGCGAGGGCGATCGTCATGGCGAGCGCGAGAAGCGGGGAGCGTTTGCCGAGGCCGCGGAAGTCGCGGATGTCTTCGCCACCGCCATTTACCCGAAGGACGGCGAGGACGAGGAAAGCGAGGACGGTCATGGGCAGGTAGGTGCCGAGGTAGAAGGCGACGATGCCGCCGGAGGACATTTCACTGCGGATGCTGTCGTGACAGGCGAGGGCGAGCACGAGGTATCCGGCGTGGCTGATGCTGGAGTAACCGAGGAGGCGCTTCACGCTCTGCTGGAACATGGCAGGCAGGCTGCCGAGCAGGACGGTCAATGCACCGAGGATGAGGAGGAGGGCTTTGACCTCGGAACCGATGATGGAACCCTCGACGAGGAAGGCATCGACCACGCGGGTGAGGACAACGAAGCCTGCAGCTTTAGAACCAACGGACAGGAAGGTGGTGACAGGGATGGGTGCGCCCTGATAGACGTCAGGGACCCAGCTTTGGAAAGGAGCGGCTGCCACTTTGAAGCAAAGTCCGGCGAGCAGGAAGGCGGCTCCGAGGAGGGCGGGGCCTTTGGCGGTGGTGGAAAGGGCGAGGGCTTTGCTGATGCCTTCGTAGCTGAGGCTGCCGGTGGCTCCGTAGGTCCAGGCGATGCCGAAGATGAGGACGCCGGTGCTGAGAGCGCCGAGGATGAGGTATTTCACACCGGCTTCGAGAGCGAGGCTGCTTTTCCGAGCAAAGGCGACGAGGACGTAGAAGGAGACGGTGACGAGTTCGAGCGCGACGAAGACGGTGACGAGGTCCTGAGCGGCAGCCATCCACATCATGCCGGAGCAGACGATAAGCGGGATGCTGAAGAGCTCAGTCACGCGACCATCGACGGTGTATTTGCTGACATACGGGGCGCACTCGTGGGTGAGCCAGAGCACGATGAGGGTGATCACCAAGGCGAGGCCTTTGTAAAACATGGCCAGGGAGTCCAGCGCCATCCAGGGGCGGAGGAAGCCGGGCAGGCTGGCGGTATCGCTGCTGACGACGGTGAGGAAAAGAACGAGCGCGAGCGCGGCACCAGCGATGCTGATGGTGGCGATGGTGCGGCGGGAGATGTCGGGCGCGAAGGCCTCAAGCATCAGGAGCACAAGGCCCAGGATGGCGAGGAAGGCTTCGATGGTGAAGACGGACATAAGGAATCAGTGGGCGGTTCCGGCGGCGGCCTTGGCGGCACCCTGGACGGCGGTGGAAGCAGCCTCGGCCACGGTGGCGAGGTCGGTTTTCATGAGGCCGAGAAGCAACCAAGGGCAGCAACCAGCGATGAGCAGGACAGTGGCGAGGAGGATCAAAGGCACGCGCTGGCTAAGAGCGGGGTCCTTCATGAAGAGTCCGGTGGTGGCAGCGCCCTGGAAGATGCTGCGGTAGGCGCGGAGCATGTAAACTGCGGACATCACGACACCCCAGAGAGCAAAGGCGACGGTCCACTGAAGCGGGCCAAAGGTGGTGGTGCCAAAATCGGTGAAGCAGCCTATGAAGACCATGACCTCACCCGCGAAGTTCGCGAGGCCGGGCAGGCCGATGGAGGCGAAGGCTCCGAAGGCGAAGAGGACGGTGAAGACAGGTGCGTGAGAGCCGAGTCCGCCGAGTTTGCTCAGCTCCAGCGTGCCGAGCTGGCTGCGGAGGCGTCCGGCGAGAGCGAAGAGAAGGGCGATGCTGATGCCGTGGGCGAACATCAAGAGCACGGCACCACGAAGGGCGATCTCAGTCCCGGCGGCGAGGCCGAGGAAGATGTAGCCCATGTGCATGACGGAGGAGTTCGCGAGCACGTCGTCGAGGCGTTTCTGATGGATGGTGACGAAGCCCATGATGAGGATGTTCCCCAAAAGCATGTAGAGCAGGGCCTGCTGCACCCATTCGGCCTGAAAGCCCTGCGGCAGGAGGGGCAAAGCGATGCGGAGCAGACCATAGAGGCCGAATTTTTTCAGCACGCCGCTGTGAAGCATGGCGACTGGAGTCGGCGCGGAAGCATAGGCGGGAGCGGCCCAGGAATGCAGCGGGAAGAGGGAAACGAGCGTGCCGAAACCAAGCAGAAGCACGAAGGCCATGGTGGCCTGCTGCGCGGCTGGCAGCGGAGTGGCGGCGGCCTGAGCCTTCAGCGCGGTGAGGTCGAAGGTGAGTTTTTCACCGCCGCTGAACTCGAGCACGACCCAAGCGAGTCCGGCGAGCAGGACAAGGCTGCCTGCGCCGAGATAGACGGTGGTTTTCCAAGCGACAGCTTTGCGGTGCTCGTCATCGCCATGACCGTAGTTGGCGATCATAAGGAGGGTGGGGATGAGCGCGAGTTCGTGGAAGGCGTAGAGGAAGAAAACGTCGGTGCAAAGGAAGGCTCCGAAGGCTCCACCCGCGATCAATTGCGAGGCGATGTGATAGATGCCGGGCTTGTCCGGGCTGATCTGCCAGACGGCGGCAAAGGTGACGAGCGCGGTGAGCAGCGCGAGGATCAGCGAGACACCATCGGCACCGACCGCGAAGGCGATGGCGGGGTTGTCCAGCACGACGCGAGCGCTTTCATAGGCAAAGCCTGCCTTGCCAGCAGAGGCGGATTTGAACTGCCAGACGAGGCCGAGGACGATCAGCAGATTGATGACAGCGGTGCCGACGGAGGTGGCACGAGCAGGGGCACCGAGCCAGACCGCGAGGGCGGAGAGCAGGGGCAGGAGGATGACGATTTCGAGGGGACTCATTCCGGGAGGAGATCAATGACCCATCTGGGGCAGGACGAAGACGGCGAGGTAGATGACGAGCAGGAGACCTGCACCGAGGAGGAAGGTGTAGCCCTGGAGATGGCCGCCGGTCAGCACACGAGCAGCGGAGCCGAGACGCTTGGCCGCAAAGGCGGGAAGGCGGGCGAAGATGCCATCGACAAAGATGCGCTCCAGCCCGGTGACGACCCAGGCGACGCCGTCCTGGAGGACTTTCACGAGCACGGCGTAGATTTCATCGAAGTAGAACTTGTTGGCGAAGACCTTGGCGAGGGATTTGGAGGCGAGGGGGTCGCTGTCCTTGCCGTTGTAGAGGACAAAACCAGCGCCGGAGCCGAT
>JBILPY010000044.1:0-15183 GCA_044373575.1 Prosthecobacter sp.
AGCAGATAGACGGTCATCACCGGCCCCGCTGCATTGGCGAGCATGGTGACGATGCCAGCGCAGAGGCCCATGCTCCAGGAAAAGGCTTTGTGCTGGGTCAGGAGGATAAAGTCCTGCCTCCGTGCATTCAGCAGCAAGTGAAAGGCGAGCAGGCCGATGATCAGCCAGCCAATGATGGGGCGCGCGAGAGTGTTATCGATATGGCCGAGTAGAAACCAGCCGATGATCACGCCCACAATGGCGGGTGGAACCATGGGAATGATGCGCCTCCAGGAACCGCCGTGGCGGTTGAGATAGAAGCCCATGAAGTCCGCCACGATCAGCAGAGGCAGCACAAGACCGACGCTAGCCTTGGCTCCGAAAGCCTGCGCCATTAGCACCACATTCAGCGTCGCCGTGCCGGAGAGTCCGGCTTTGGAAAGGCCGATGCAGACCGCCGCGATGGAGGCCAGGAGGAAAACCTGCGTGTCCGCCGTGAAAAGCGTGTACTGCGGCAGCCAGTCGGTGAGAAAGTTCAATGCGCCGAACTTGGATCAGGGAACGATGGTCACCGGCGTGCCGACTGGCGCGATGGAATAGAGCTTGGTCACCATGTCATAAGGCATGCGCACACAGCCATGGGAGGCAGGTGAGCCGGGATTCGGGATGTAACCCGCATGCATGCCCACGCCATTGCCGGTGAGCCGCATCCAGTAAGGCATTTTGGCTCCCACAAAACTGCCGCCTGACGGCACACGATGCATCCCCGCCGTGGCGTTGCTGCGGACGGTGTTGCCACTGGCATCGACGATGGTTCCGTAGCGGTTCGAGCGCTTGTTCACGACCTTCTCCGAGATGCGGAAGGTGCCGGTGGGCGTGGGGAAACCACTGCGTCCCGTCGCCACATAAGACCAGCCGACGTTCTGACTGTTGCGGAAGATGTAGGCCTTCTGCTGGCTGAGGTCGATCGTCACACGAACAGGACCGGGTTGACCTGCGCCGTGCCAGACATAAAGCGGACTATTCGAGGAATCCACGGGCTGCACGATGAGTGGTTTGCGGATCACTTCCTGACGAACGAATGCAGTCGGGAGAAAGTTCGACGGCAACTGACAGGCGCTTAAGCTGACCAAGGAAAAGGCGGCAAGGAAAAGGCGTGCAGGATTCATAGCGACTGTGCTTGTAGCAAACTCTGTGTCAGACGCCAGAACGTGATGTGGAAAACTTCAAATCACTCACCTTACTCGGTGTGATAATTACATTGAGTTCACTCAATATCCATGGAGGGACTTATATTCAATAAAGCTCTCATTCGAGCGACTTCACTTAATACTCTTCTGATACGCCTCCGCGTAACGCTTACCGAGTTCGCGAAAGGAGGCGGAGTCGAAGTGGATCTTGTCCCCTTTGTGCTTCAGCCCCTCGGCGCTGACAAAGGCTGTGTGCGGCACTTTCTTTACCAGACTCTGATGTGCGGCATCGACGATGACTATCTCCGGCGTCCACGGCACTTCCTCAAACTTGCCCATCTGCCCGGCGATGAATGGCACACTCGGTGCCTTCAGTTCCTGACGAAGACGAGCGATGAGGTCGTGCAGTTTCAGTTCGTAGGCTTGAGCCAGCTCGGGCTTGGAATCACTCTCACCCTGATGCCAGAGGATGCCCTTGATTGTGCCTGCGGGCAGGGCAAGAGCCGCACGCTTGGCCATGTCATCCCAGGGATGGGATTTCGTGGCAGGGTAAAAGATTCCTGGCTTCCAAGTGTCGATAGGTGAACCGCCAACCGCGCAGGGAATGAGCCCGATGGTCACGCCTGGATTCGCATCGGCGATGATCTGCCCAAAGGTCTTGCCAAGGCCGACCCCGGCGGCGGGTTTGTCGAAGTGCATGGGATCTACCGCAGGCACCCACTTGCCTTCTTTGCTCAGCATGAGCACCCGCGGATGCGGCGTCTTGTCCTGTTCTTCCACCACGCCACGTCCAGCCATGTTCGACTGACCCACGAGCAGGAAAAGATGAAACTTTTCCTTCGCAGGCAAAGGCGTCTCCTGGGCATGGACGAAGATGCTGAAGACAAAAGCAAAGAGGGTGATGAGTCGGTTGGCCATGAGGTGAAGTGAACGCAGCATGAGGATCCCAACTGGCTTTGTCAGCCCTATTTTAAAGATTCACCCCATGCGCAACTCCACCACCGCATTGTGCCCACCCATGCCGGAGGCGATCTTCAGGAGAGTGTCGCCAGAATGGACTTTCGGAAGTACGTCAGGCACCCCCGTGATACCGGGCAGGTTGCCAGGAAGCTCCGGCAGCGCAGCAGCGATGAGCGCGACATCCAGCAGGCCGCAGGCTCCGAGCGTGTGACCGGTGAAAGGCTTCAGCAGGAGCAGCGGCGGCATGGCGCCAAAGGCTGTGCGCATGGCCTGACTCTCCGCCAGGGCATGATTCAGAGTTCCCGTGGCATGAGGGCAAAGCAAAACGGGACGCTGGAAAGCACTCAACAACTCAGCCAGCGACGCTCCGTCCTCGGGGATCATCAGGGAATCGTAGGCATCACTATTTGCGGCATAGCGCGTCATTTCCACGAGACCGACATCGGCGCTCTCCAGAGTCACCGCCACGCCTGCCTCACCGAGATGCAATCCCGTGGTTTGTGGCGAGAGCGGATCATTCACGCCATTGGTCGAGAGCAGGTGCGTGTCACGAAAGGCACGGATCAGCTCGGGAACGAGCGGCAGATCCACGGCGACGACGAGGGCTCGTTTCGTCAAACCTGCACGCAGGGCCATCCACGCCATGCCAAGAGCATCGAGGCCTGACGAGCAACCGCTGGAAAGCATCTGCCAAGGTCCGCGAATGCCGAGTTCGATGCTCACTGCTGCGGCGATCTCGCTATGAATTGTGTTGCTGGCACTGAAGCGCGGGGAAGGGCGACGCCACCCATTTTGTCCGAGCAGCTCGCCCGCATTGCCACGGCTGCTGGCGGCAAAGAGCCAAGCTGTCCGGGTTTCCTCCGTGCTCCAGCCTGCACGTTGCACGGCAGAACGCGCGACATGCACAGCAGTATTCGATGCCGCCCCATAGCGGCGACCTTTCAGCACACTGCGATCTGCGATGCGACCGCAAAGCAAACATTCGTGTTCCGCCAGACCTGATCTGCCCGCACGCCAAGCCTCCAGACACTCGGGTATGGAATCACCGATGGCGCAGACAGCTTCAGCGGCGGTGATCGTGATGGGTTGGCTCACAGATCAAAAATCTTACCTGGGTTCATCAGGTACTCGGGGTCGAGTGCGCGCTTGATGCTGCGCATGAGTTCGTAGCTGGCCTCGCCGAGCTGGCGCTTCACAAATGCTTTCTTTGCCAAGCCCACGCCGTGCTCACCCGTGACCGTGCCGCCGAGGCGGATGGTTTCATCCACGATCTCCTCCAGTGCGAGCTCCACACGATGCATCTCCTCCGTGTCGCGTTCGTTCGTTAGGAAAGTGGGGTGCAGGTTACCATCGCCCAGGTGCCCGAAGGTGCCTACCATGAGGCGATGCCGCTCCGCCACCTCGCGGATGAATTTGACCATGTGCGCCAGCTCCGTGCGCGGCACGGTGACGTCTTCAAGGATCGTCGTGGGCCGCTTGCGGGCGAGCGCGGAGAAGGCGCTGCGGCGGGCGGTGGCGAGTCGGCCAGCCTCGGCATCATCAGCGGCGGCACGCACCTCGCGGGCTCCATGCGCACGAGCAAGAGCCATCATCTGTGCGGCTTCTTCTTCGACGACGACAGGATGCCCATCGGTCTCCATGAGCACGACGGCCTCGACTTCGGTGGGCAGGCCGATCTTCGCATAATCCTCCACACAGCCGACCGTCATGCGGTCGAGGAACTCCAGTGTGCAGGGGATGATCTTCGCCGCGATGATGGCGCTGATGGTTTCCGCTGCGGCTTCCATGGAATCATAGAGCGCCAGCATCGTCTTCCGCGCCTTCGGCTTCGGCACCAGCTTCAGCATGACCTCGGTGATGATTCCCAGCGTGCCTTCACTACCGATGAAAAGATCCTTCATCGAGTAGCCGGCCACATCCTTGACGCACTTGTTACCGAGACGCGTGAGGGTGCCATCGGGCAAGACAACCTCGATGCCCATGACGTAGTCGCGCGTGACACCATACTTCAGCCCGCGCAGACCACCACTGTTCTCCGCCACATTGCCGCCGATGGTGCTGATCTTCATGCTGCCGGGATCAGGCGGATAAAACAGGCCCACCTTGCTTGCTGCGTCGTCGACCTCCTTGGTGATCACGCCGCACTGGGCACGCAGGGTGAGGTTCTTTTCATCGACTTCGAGGATCTTATCCATCTGCACCACGCAAATGACGAGACACCCCTCGATGGGCACGCTGCCGCCGCTGAGTCCGGTGCCCGAGCCGCGTGTCACGACGGGCACTCTGGCTTCGCGCGCCAGCTTCACACAAGCCGCCACCTCTTCTCCCGAATGCGGAAACACCACGGCGCCGGGCTTCACCTTCAGGGCAGCAGTGCCATCGAAGCTGTAAGGCAAAATGTCCTCCGCCTGTGTGAGGACACGGTCAGGCGCGAGGGCGGAACAAAGGGCGGAGATGAGTTGGGAAGTGACGGTTGGCACGGCGCGGAGTGTGGGCGGCTGAAGCGAAGGCGCAAGGGCGCGGAAGGTGGAACCCGACAGCGAGGCATGATCCTCACTTCTCGATCAACGACGTCTTGCAGAGGTTCGCGTAGAGGCCGCCATGGGCGAGGAGTTCGTCGTGGGTGCCTTGCTCGATGATCTGGCCCTGCTCCAGGACGTAGATGCGGTCGGCATGGCGCACGGTGCTGAGCCGGTGGGCGATGACGAAGCTAGTGCGGCCCTCCATGAGGCGATCCAGGGCGGCCTGGATCTGTCGCTCGGTCTCGGTATCGACACTGGCGGTGGCCTCATCTAGCAGGAGGATGGGCGGATTCCGCAGTAGGGCGCGGGCGATGCTGAGGCGCTGCTTTTCACCGACGCTGAGTTTCACGCCGCGCTCGCCCACGTGGGTGTCGAGCTGCTTGGGCAGGCGCTTGACGAACTCTTCGGCGTTGGCGCTTTTCAGCACGTCCCAGAGCTGCTCCTCGGTGGCGTCCCGGCGGCCGATGCGCAGGTTCTCGCGGACGGTGCCGTTGAACATGAAGCTCTCCTGGGTGACGTAGCCGATCTGCTGGCGGAGGGAATTTTTGTTCAGTTCATGGACGGGGATGCCGTCGATGGTGATGACGCCTTCGCTGTATTCGTAAAAGCGGGTGAGGAGGTTGATGAGGGTGGACTTCCCTGCCCCGGTGGGGCCGACGAGGGCAATGGTCTGCCCTGGGCGGGCTTCGAGGTCGATCTTCTGCACGGTGGGGATGCTGCCGTAGCTGAAGCTAACGTTCTCAAAGCGCACGTGGCCGAGCACGGCAGGCAGCTCGCGTCCGCTGCTGGTGTCGCTCTCGGGTTCGGCGTCGATGATGTCAAAGACGCGCTCTCCGGCGGCGCGACCGCCCTGGATGATCTGATTGAGCTGATGCAGGCTCTCGATGGGATCGTAAAAGAACTTCAGCAGGAGCAGGAAGGCGGCGAGGTCCCCCGCAGCGATGCGACCTTCCTTCAAAGCATGAGCGCCGAGCCAGAGCACGATCACCATGCCGACACTGCTGAGGAAGTGCATCCCCGGACGGTAGATGGCCCAGATGCGCATGACGTGGAGCGTGGCCTTCTTCAGCCCTTCGCTGGCGGCATTGAACCGGGCGTGCTCCTCGCGCTCCATGGCATAGGCTTTGATCTGCCTCATGCCTGCCACGTTGTCGTGGAGGAGGCTGTTCATGGCGCTGCTGGCCTTGCGGACAGCACGGTGGCGGTCTTTTGAAGAGAGGGTGTAGCCCAAAGCACCGGCGGCGAGGAAGGGAATGGGGATGAGGGCGTAGAGGGTGAGCTGCGCGTCCGCCTGAAACATGAAGGCACCGACGACGATGATCTGAAGCACGGAAACGAGGCCTTGCTCGATGCCGTCGATGAGCACGCGCTCCACGCTGGGGATGTCCTCACTGACAGTGGTCATGATGTCGCCCGTGGGGCGGTTGTCGAACCAGCGGAGCGGCAGGGTTTGCAGGCGCTGGTAGATGTCGCTGCGGAGGTCGTAGATGACTTTTTGCTCGAAGGTGTTGTTCAGCTGGATGCGCAGGCTGTTGAAGAGATGCTGGGCAAAGTACGCGCCAAGAGCCATGAGCGCGAGCGGAGTGAGGCGGTCCCACTGAGCCTGCGGCACCACGACATCCAGCACCTCACGCGTAACCGCCGGGAAGACCACCACCATCAGCGTCCCTGCGATGGCGCAGAAAAGCTGCGCAGTGGCCATGAGCGGGTAACGACGAAGGTAGGAGAAGACGCGGAGGGTGGTTTTCACAGAGAAGACGCGGAGAGGGGAGACTGAGAACTGAGAACTGAGAACTTGGAACAACCCGATACGTCAAGTCACGCCTGCCTGCGCCTGAAACTTCACCCAAGCCGCATTGACCTTCGTCATTCCATTGCATCGCAGCCTGTCCCCGCTACACCTCCGGCCCTCCCATGCCCAGCGAACGCATTCTTTCCATCTACGGCCCCGGCCTTCTCGGCGGCTCGCTGGCACTCGCCGTCCGGGAGCGGATGCCGGAGACGAAGCTGCGCTTCTGGGCGCGACGCGACACCGCCGAGGCAGGCATCCGCGAGCGCGGGATCGAGGCGGAGTTCTTCACCGATGCCGCCGCCGCCGCCAGCGGTGCCTCAATGATCATCCTCTGCACACCAGTCGAGACCATGGCCGCCCTCGCCCGGCAGATCGTGCAGGCAGACCTGGCTGCGGATTGCCTCATCACCGATGTCGGCAGTGTCAAAGGCCATGTCGTGCGCGAGCTGGAGCCCATCCTCGGTCCCTGCTTCATCGGCAGTCACCCCATGGCAGGTTCGGAAAAGACGGGCATCGAGGCCGCCCGCGCGAATCTCTTTGAGAGAGCCGCCTGCCTGCTCACTCCGACCGCGCAGACCCGCCCTGCGGATCTGGCGCGCCTCCGGGAGTTCTGGAACGCCCTCGGCTGCCGTCTGCTGGAGTTCGGACCCGATGAGCATGATGAAAAGGTGGCCCGCATCTCCCATCTGCCGCACATGATGGCCGCCGTCACCACGCTGGCCGCGCTTCGCGGTGATCCTTCGGCGGCGAGCTGTGTGGCGGGAGGTTTCCGGGATACCACCCGCGTCTCCGCCGGTGATCCCGGTCTCTGGACCGGCATCGCCATGGGCAACCGGGCGGCTTTGATCGCCCAGCTCCGCGAGGCCTCCACGGCTCTTACCGAGCTGATCGGCATCCTCGATGCCTCCGACGAGAGCGCACTTCGCCAGTTCCTCGCCGAAGCCAAGGCTCTGCGGGACACCGTGAAGCCACTGTGACCCGGCCTTCGTCTGACACGGCTGGCTTTTAGTCCACCACTGTCACCTTCTTCACATAGATCGCCTTCAAGGCGATGGCCAGGCCATCCATCTTGCAGGAGATCTCATGGTCGCCATCCACCAGGCGGATCGGCTTGGACTTCGTGCCCACCTTCAGCACCTGGGACGTGCCGCCGAGCTTCAGATCCTTGATCATCGCCACGATGTCTCCATCCGCGAGCACATGGCCGTAGGCGTCCTTCACCACCCGCTCTGCTTCGGGCGCATCGGCGGCGGCTTCCTTGGTCCACTCGTGACCGCAGGTCATGCATTCATAGCGGTCGGCATGGTCTAAAACATCATTCATCTCACACATCGGGCAGGCGGGCTGGCTCATAGACTTGATGAAACACCCGAGCCCATGGGGGCACAAGCACTTCCCCTCAGACGCGCCCCTTCATTCCCACTTGCCCGAACTCCCCAGGTCATCCATAAACCGCGCCCCTTTTATGCCTTCCCCAGCCCTCCTCACCGGCCAAGCCTTCCTCTCTGAAAACGCCGCCAAGCCTGGCGTCGTCACCACCAAGTCAGGCCTCCAATACCTCATCCTCCGCGAGGGCAGCGGCAAAAGCCCAAAGAAGAAGGACACCGTCGTCGTCAACTACCGCGGCACCCTGCTGAATGGGGTCGAGTTTGACAGCAGCTACCTAGCCGGACGAGAGCCCGCCGAGTTCCCTCTGAACCGCGTGATCAAGGGGTGGACGGAAGGTCTCCAACTCATGAAGGAAGGCGCCAAGTTCCGCTTCTTCATCCCCGCCAATCTCGCCTATGGCAGCCGTGGTGCCGGTCTCGACATCGGGCCTGACGAGGCCCTCATCTTCGAGGTCGAGCTGCTCAAGGTCTGGGAAGACTGAGCGCCTAACAATTGATCGCCTGATCATCACCGGCCACCCGCCCGGCTTCAGCCATGTGTGCGGGAAAGAGTGGGGGTTCACCCCATAGAGGAAGCATCATGCCCCACCTAGCATGACCCCGATGACACTAACAAGTAAGTCATCAACCCAAACAAACCCAAATATGAAAACCCTCTCCATCACCCTCTTTTCCTCCGCCACCCTCGCCATGTGCGGACTGCTCCTCCTCGGCAGTCAGAGCCGTGCCGAAGACAACAAGAGCGGCCTCACCTCAGACGAAGTGAAGTTCATCAAACACGCCGCCGCTGACGGCACGGCTGAAGTCAAGATCGCCGGTCTGGCCGTGAAGAAGGCTGAAAGCGCCGACGTCAAAGCCTTCGCTGAATCACTCGTCACCGACCACACCAAAGTGAACGACGAACTCAAGATGCTCGCCACCAACAAGAACGTGGACCTCTCCGCAGTCATTGACCCGAAGGACGCAGGCACTTTCCAGAAGCTTGAAAAGTTCAGCGGTGCCGAGTTCGACAAAGAATACCTCGCCGCCGTCGTCAGCAGCCACAAGACCTGCATCGGCAGCTTTGAAGACATCTCCAAGGAGTCCAAGAATGCCGACGTGAAGGCCTTCGCTGACAAATACATTCCCGTCCTCAAGGCCCATCACGACAAGGCCAAGGAAATGCATTCCAAGTAACACCACCTGGAAGCGGCGGATGCACGTCTTATCGTTCGGGAGACAATGAACATGCATCCGCCGTCACCGGCGTGTGAAACCCGGTAACCGCCCCCGACAACACGATGACCGTGGCACTGACATCAGCGCCATGGTCATTGTCTTGTACAGCGGACGGTTCAGCTTCTCAATGCATCAGGGCACCCCTACTTCGCCAAAGCGGTGAAGGACAATCCCACGTCTCGTCTCATCTTCTTTCTTGTCGAGATCGCACGTGATGCTCAGAATCAGCTGAAATGTCCTGCTCATTCAGCCTCAGCACGATTCGCCTCGTTCTCTTCTTCGGTGGATTCGCCCCCGTCTTCACGGCTTGGGGCGTGACATATCCGCTGGCCAAGGCACTCGCCCCACATCTCCGTCCCATGGGACTCACGGCCAAAGCGGAGCCAGGCGGTCTTGAGCAGGTGAAAGGTCAGATCATCCGCATTCTCAGCGCCATGGAGACCAGCGCACAGACCGGCGGTCCTGATGGCAGCGCCTTGATCGGCAAGGCCTTCGAATTCCAGCCCAACGTCGGCTCCCTTCAGAGCCAGGCCATGCAGCGCAGCCTCGTCCAAATGTGGCGGGAGGCGCATATGCTCGGCTGTTTCAACGACAAGAACCAGTACACCGGCATGATCACGAGGTTCAGCGATGCAGGCTCGCAGGCCGTTTTTGAATACATCGTACCGCTCGATCATGCGCCCCGCTTCTCCCGGGACATCTCCAACGTCCGCCTCGTCTCCCCATCCAAAAGCCGCGCCAACAACGCTGCTGATGCCGCTCGAGATCTGGCCTACCTGCCGCAGTTCCGCGACATCGAGCGCGAGGTCCTCAACGCCAAGCTCAGCATCAAAGCACCGACCAACAACTTTGGTCAAACCAAGGAAGAGGCCGCCCAGATCTTCAAGGAAGAGATGGAGCGCGCCGGAGCCGCAGGCCAGGAAACACCGAACCTCAAGCTCAGCGGACGACTCTCTGAGCAGCCAACGAAACGCAATGGCTACCAGTGGATCTATTCCATCGAGTTGGTGAACCTTTCCCAACACCCCACCGAGATCACCGCACAGTGGTGGCTGCTGGGCGACACGGAGCTCAAGCACCTGAACTACCTCATGGCGGAGGGCACGGAGAAACTGCAATTGCGCAGCATGGGCACCCACAAGGCCGAGTTTAAAACCAAGGCCAAAAACCACTACGATAGCCGTGCAGATGAGCTCGACGGCCTCGGCCCCAAGGATCGCCTGCGCGGCAAAACCGAGCCCAAGTATCGCGGTGCCGTCATCCGCATCGTCCATGGCGCGGACAAGGTCATCGCCACCTGGACCTCTGATCCCACCATGGCCCCGCTGTCTCGGCCCCGAGCCAGAGTCAGAATACGATCTCAAGCGCCTGCCCAAACTCTATGAGAACAAGCCGAAGTAAGTGACAAACTTGCAGCCCTGCCTCATCTCAGAGTCATTCCATGCCAATCTCCCTCATTCTCACCCACCCCGGTGGTGCCCACAAAGATGAACTCCTCGCCTGCAGCCTCCTCGCTGCGGTGCATCGGGCACCCATCGTACGCCGCGAGCCCACCGTGGATGATCTCACCGATCCCACCATCGCCGTCGTCGATGTCGGCGGCGAACACGCACCCGAACGACACAACTTCGACCACCATCAGTTTCCCGCCGATCATCCACCGGTGTGCGCCCTGAGCCTCGTGCTCCAGCATCTCGGCGTCTATGAAGACGCCCGCCAGTTCTGCGACTGGCTGGAGCCCGCCGAGTGGTTCGACACACGCGGCCCCAATGTCACCGCCCAATGGCTTGGCGTGGACCGCAGCACGCTGAACAAACTCTCCTCGCCCATTGACATCACCATCCTGCGTCGTTTCGCCAAAACCAAACGCCTCGAGCCCGGCGAACCGCTGTGGGAAATCCTCAGCTACATCGGTGAGGATCTCCTGGATTATCTGCGCGAGCTGCGCAACCGCCTCGACTTCGTCGCTCAGAATGCCGTGATTTGGAATGTGGAGGACCATGAAGTGCTCTTCCTCCCACGCATCGACCCCATCCCCGACGAGCCCTCCGCCGGCATCGCGCGATACCTGGAAAGCATTGGCAAGATCAGCAGCATCGCCGCGCTCATCTACCCGGATCGCCGGGGCGGTGGCTACGGACTCTCCCGCCACAATGATGACCCACGCTACGACTTCACCCGCATCGATCAAGAGCCCGACGTCCACTTCGCCCACGCCCGAGGCTTCGTCGCCAAAACTTCGGCGTCAGAGATCGGCAGAGTCAGAGAGTTGCTTGGATTGGCGAAGGTCAGCTAGAGTGCGTTTCGCACTCTCCAGGGGAAGGGCGTGTCAGCCTGTTTTTGTGGCCGTCTAGCCGTAGTGCTCAGTGCTCAGTTAGAATTTCACCTCGTGATTTCAACTGAGCACTGTGAACTGAGCACCTCATTACCACGAAGGTGTGAGACCTGCGGGCTAAGGAGCGCCAGTCGCCGGGGCGAGCCTCTGCTCGAAGAGCCAGCGGTGCAGCTCCGGCATGGGATAAACGATGCCTGTCAGGCTATGGCCGACGCCAGGAAACTCCGTGTACTTCATGAGCAGACCGCCAGCCGCTTTCACTGCCGCCACAGGGACGCGATCACGCTCCACCGGCACCATCGGATCTTGGTCGCCATGGAAGACCCACATGGGGACATTCTTCAGCACGTCGGCTTTCTTGGGATCACCACCGCCGCAGAGCGGCACGCCTGCGGCAAAGACGTTGGGATACTTGGCACATAGACCCCAGGTGCCAAAGCCTCCCATGCTGCTGCCGGTGAGATAGAGGCGCTTCAGATCGATCGGCAGCTTGCTCGAGAGATCGGCGATCAGCGCCATCAAGTTGTCCGCCACCTGTTTATTCCAGCCGATGTCAGAGTCCGGACACTGCGGGGCGATCATGAAGCATGGGTTCGCCGCCTGGTGCCCGGCATCGGTGAAAAGGCCCGTCGGTCCACCCATCTGAGCTTGATTGTCACTGCCGCTCTGTCCAGAACCATGCAGCCAGATCACCAAAGGATAGCGCTGGGTGCCATCCCACTTCGGATTACCAAAGATCTGGTAGTTCAGCCCCTGCTTCGACACGGCTTTCACAAAAGCTCCCGTGATCTTTTCGGCATACGGGCCCTTGGTCATCCCCTCATCCAGACTGCGCTCATGCACCAACCCAGCCACGAAAGCTTGGTCATCAGCACTGAATTTATCCACCGGCACCTTCATGATTTGAAAGTCCGTCATGCGCTTGATCTTGATCTCCTTGGCATCGAAATCCAGCAGCTCCGCCTTGAGTTCGCGGCCATCGGATGACTTCCAAGCACGGATGATTTTAGGCTTGCCCACCTCCGCACAGAACCCACTGAGATTGACGGTAAAGATCAGGCTGGAAATGAGAAGAAGCGGGCGCATGCAGGGGCAGTCTAGGAGCGGTGGTGATCCCTGGGCAAGCCGAATCATGCAAGCACCAGGGACGAAGAGTGTCTCCAGTTGCCGGGCGGTGGTTTCGCGGCACACTCGGGGTCCGTTTTCCATGCCTGAAGATCTCTTTGCCTCCCCTGCCCTGCCCATGATGCCATCGGCCGGTGAGGTGGACCCTCGGGCACCTTTGGCGGCGAGAATGCGACCTCGGAGCCTGGCGGAATACACAGGCCAAGGTCATATCCTGGGTGAGGGAAAGCTGCTGAGCCGCGCGATCATGACGGATCGCTTTTCCTCCCTCATCCTCTACGGACCTCCAGGCGTGGGAAAGACGACGCTGGCCACGATCATCGGCCATGAGACGAAGGCGCGCTTTGTGACTCTGAGTGGCGTCGAAAGCAGTGTCAGTGACATCCGCAAGGAGGCCGAGACGGCGGCGGCGCAGCGAAAGCTCAACGGCCAGGGCACGATCTTGTTTGTGGATGAGATCCATCGCTTTAACAAAGCGCAGCAGGACGTGCTGCTGCCGCATCTGGAGCGCGGGACGATCCGCTTCATCGGGGCGACGACGCACAACCCTTTCTTCTACGTCAACAGTCCGCTCGTCAGCCGCTCGCAGATCTTCACCCTGGAGCCGCTGACGCTGGAGGATCTGGAGGGGCTGATCGACCGCGCTTTGACCGACAGCGAACGCGGGCTCGGCTCCAGCAAGGCGACGATCACTGCCGAGGCACGGCGGCACCTCGCCACCGTGAGCGATGGAGATGCGCGAAAGTGCCTGAATGCGCTGGATCTTGCCGTGCTCTCCACCACGCCGGATGCAGAGGGAGCGATCCACATCGACCTCCATGCCGCCGAGGAGAGCGTGCAGCAAAAGACGGTGGTCTATGATGGCGATGGCGACGCGCACTACGACACCGCGAGTGCCTTCATCAAATCCATGCGCGCGAGTGATCCCGACGCCGCAATCTACTGGCTGGCCAAAATGCTCTACGCTGGGGAGGACATCCGCTTCATCTCCCGGCGCATCGTCATTGCCGCGAGCGAGGACGTGGGGCTCGCGGACAGCAATGCGCTCCGTGTCGCCGTGGCGGCGCATCAGGCGGTGGAGTTCATCGGCATGCCCGAGGCGCAGCTCATCCTCGCCCATGCCGTGCTGTATCTGGCGACTGCGCCGAAGAGCAACAGCGCCACGAAAGCCATCGGGGCGGCGCTTTCCGACGTGAAGAATGGCCGCACACTGCCGGTGCCAAAGCACCTGCGAGATGGGCACTACGCCGGAGCGAAGACTTTTGGCAGCGGCGAGGGCTACCTGTATCCCCATGACTATGAGGGCGGCTTTGTCCCCCAGCGCTGCCTGGAAGGGGGGCGTGAATACTATGAGCCAACCACGAATGGGCTGGAGGGCCGGATCAAAGAGCGGATGGACCACTACCGCCGTCTCTGGGAAGAGGCCGCCAAAGCCGATGGCAAAAAGAGCTGACTCCAAGTTCACGAAAACTTTTTTCAAAATGTTTCAACACCGGAGGCCGGTGAGGCATCGAACCCCAACGACAGCAAAAGCGGGAGTGATCCCACCAAGCTGGTCTTGAGAGTGATTGGTTGTTTCAAAACTACGCCTGCGGGAGCGCAGGTTGTGTTCGAGTTGATGCAAGCAAATGGGGCCGGGCGGTCGGGAGCCGCTCGGCCCTTACTTTTTTAAAAAGAGGGCGGGAACCGCCCGCCCCGTCGTCGCCGCTCCCCTCTGCGGCAACAATCCTGTGCGTGAAGCACGGTTGAGCCACATGTGCCCACAGGGATGGCTGGGTGTCACAGGCATTGAGGAAGGTGTGACCCCAAATACAGGCCCCTAGGCGGACACTGTGAGCTCCAAGTGCAGGCAAAGCGAGGTGGCTGTGCCGACAAATCTGCCGGAGTCAGGCGTCCAGTGACCTCACTCCTTGCGCACATCGACCTCTCATTGGGGACACCTAGACCTCACATTGCCCGTTCAGTGAGGTCACTCCCTCCGTTCTGTTGGCTCGCTGTGCCCATTCATGAAGGTCACATTGCCCATTAGGTTAGCTCTATTTATCCATTCAGTGAGCTCTATCTGCCCATTCATTGAGCTCACTGAATGCATTGAGTGATCTCACTCCCTCCATTCATCGACCTCACTGAATGGATATATTGAAGTCACATGGTGCATTAGGTTAGCTTTACCATTCGATTCATCCGCCGGATGAATGCATTCATAGAGCCTTATCAATGCATTCATTGGCCGAACGAATCCATTCAGCGACCTCACTGAATGGGCAGATGCAGCTCGATGAATGCAGGAGGTGAGCTAAGGTAATGGAGACATTCACCGGATTTGTCGGCAGAAAGAGCTTCAATCGCCCGGAATGAGGGCTGAATGAACGCGCGGAATGGCCGAATGAGGCGAAGCGGTGAGGTGCAGCTTCGGGCAGGGATGGCCTGTAGAGCGGACAAACCTAGCCTCAGGTAAGGGCACCCTTGGCTAGGGTTGCGGAGAAGGAAGGCTCACTGTTTCCGGCACTTCAGCTGACTCTGCGGGCAGATCGGGCGGATTTTCAGGCGCAGCGGGCGGAGGAATCAGAGAACGATACAAACTCCCTGGCCGACCTTTCCGAAATTGGTGAACCACCAGCTTTCCCTGACGGATCATCTGATTGAAAAAGATCTTCACCGAGTTGTCATTGGG
>JBILPY010000387.1:0-4648 GCA_044373575.1 Prosthecobacter sp.
AGCCGAGAACGAATCACCCACGGCTGCCGCAGCCTCCCAGAACTCCCCTCTGGAGAGGCACGCTACTGCACTCCCACTCGGCCCTGGCGATGCCGTGAACATCAACATGCCCGGCATGGAAGGCCACGAGCGAGAAGCCGTGCCCATTGGCCCGGATGGTCGCCTCACCTACCTGCAAGCCCATGACATCGTGGCCGCTGGCCTCAGTGTGGATCAGCTCCGCGCCAAACTCACCGCTGAACTTCGCCGCTACTACAAAAGCGCGAAGGTCGTCGTCACCCCCTTCATCTTCCAAAGTCGCAAAGTCTATGTGCTCGGTAAAGTCGTGAAAAAAGGGGCCATCAATCTCGACCGTCCCATGTCGCTACTTGAAGTCGTCGCGGAAGCGGGCGGGCTGGAAACCGGCCTCTTCCAGCAAAACACCGTCGAACTGGCCGATCTAGGCCGCAGCTTCGTCATGCGCGGTCAGCAGCGCCTTCCGCTGAACCTCGAAGCACTCTTCCTCAAAGGCGACATGTCGCAAAACGTCCGTGTCGAACCCGGCGACTACGTTTACTTCCCCTCCGCCAACTCCAACGAAATCTACGTCCTCGGCGATGTGAAAATGCAGGGAACGCAGGGCCTGCTCGGCCATACCAGCGTCCACAGCGCCATCGCCCAGGCCGGTGGCTTCACACCCAAGGCCTACACACAGCGCATCCTCGTCATTCGCGGCTCGCTCGAAAAACCGGAACGCTTCGTCGTCGATATGAATGACATTTTGACCGCCCGCAGCACCGGCTTCCGCCTCGAACCAAAGGACATCGTCTATATCGCCGACCGTCCGTGGGCACGCGCCGAGGAACTGGTGAACATCGCCATCAACTCCTTCCTGCAAGGTGCCGTCTCCAGTTGGACTCGCGCCAACGTCGGTCCCTTCATCAAAGAACCGCTGCTGCCGCAGATTCGCTAACGCCCACTCGTAGCTCGGCTTTCCAAAGCCGAACTCAAGCGTCCCTCAACAGCCGCATACACCCATGGCCTCAAAATGAATCAAACCGCACTTGACGCATTTTCGGCCAACCAAGAGGCAAGAATCTCCTTGTCGAAGTGATTTCCCCTGCCGTTAGTTTCCAGCATGTCCGAGCCCGTCAGCGAAACTCCCGCCCTGAAGACCCTCCGCGTTGCCGTCGTGGAGGATGACGCGACGCTGCGACTCTTCATGAAAAAACTCGTTCAGAAGCCAGCCAACGGCTTTGAGTTCGTCGGAGCTTGGGAAAGTGCGGAGGAAGCGGTGAAACCCATCCTCGAAAGCAAGCCGCACGTCATCGTCGTTGATCTCGAACTGCCGAAAGTCTCCGGCATGGAGCTGATCCGCCAGCTTTCGCCGCGCATGCTCGACACTGCTTTTGTCGTGCTCACGATCCACGACGATCCCGACAAGGTCTTCGCCGCTCTCCGTGCGGGTGCGAATGGCTACCTGCTCAAGACCGCCAAACCCAACGAGATTGCCGCAGGCATTCGTCAGGCCAGTGAGGGTGGCTCGCCGCTCAGTCCCGACATCGCCCGGCTGCTGATCAAATCTTTCCAGGAACCCGTCACACCGCAGAAGAAGGAAATTCCTGGGCTTACACCGCGCGAAAGCCAGATCCTCGAGCGCCTCGCGCAGGGCATGGTGCCGAAAGAAGTCGGCCATGACCTCGGCATCAGCTACGAGACCGTTCGCGACTACCTCAAGGCTGTCTATTCCAAGCTCCATGTCCGTTCTCGCACGGAGGCCGTGATCAAGTATCTGGAGCATCAAGGCTGAACGTAGCTCGGCTTTCCAAAGCCGAGATCGAAGTCTCCCGGCTTACGAAGCAAGCCCAGCGCATCGAAGTCCGTCAAAGGACGTTTGACTCGCCTCTGGAGAGGCAAGCTACAATACCACCCACCTGCGGGGATTGTTGATTCACCTCATGACGACGAATCTCTCTCGTCATGAAACGCCTGCTTCCACTCCTATTCCTCACCGCCTGCACGTCCATCCAAAAAGGCCCGCGCTTTGATGCACGGGGCGATTCACCTGCTGGTGTGGCCTCGCCGGATTTTGAATCCGCCGCCCCCCAAGAAGCCATCAACCCGCAGTGGCTGCAAAAACCAGCCAAGGCCTACACGCTCGGCCCAGGAGACAAGCTCGAGCTCGAAATCATGGGCGAAACCGGCACCCGCACGGACACCTTTGTCACGCCCGACTCGAAGGTCTATTTCGATCTCCTGCCCGGCATCGACGTGGCTGGCAAAACCACGCAGCAGCTTCAAACCGAGCTCGAAGCCGGACTGACCAAGTATTACAAGCAACCTCAAGTCGCCGTGACGCTGCGCGAGGCCGTCAGCCAGCGTGTCTGGGTGCTTGGCCGACTCAACGCCCCAGGCATTTACTCCATCAAGCAGCCCATGCGCGTGCTGGATGCCGTCTCCCAAGCGGGCGGTCTTTTCACCTCCCGCTTTACTGGAACCACCGAGGAACTGGCCGATCTGAAGCACAGCTTCATGATTCGCGGCGGACGCACGCTGCCAGTCGATTTTGAAAAGCTCATCCGCGAGGGCGACATGACCCAGAACATCTATCTGGAGCCAAACGATTACCTCTACCTGCCGTCCTCGCTCACCAACGAAGTTTATGTGCTCGGTGCCGTGACAGAGCCGCGCCCCGTCGGCTTCATGAGCGACATGAACCTCTTGGGAGCCATCGGTCGCGGCCTCGGTCTCACGCCCGGCGCCGACCTCACACATGTCTCCATCATCCGTGGCTCGCTCACCAGTCCGAAGATCGCCACCGTCAACGCACTCGAAATCATGAACGGCAAGGCCACCAACGTGCGCCTGGAACCCGGAGACATCGTCTATGTCCCAGGCCCCGGCTCCATCTCCCCAGGCGGCCTCGCCCGCGAAGCTCTGAACACCTTTACGCGGCTCATCTCAGCCAACGAAGGCTCCAATGCGGGTGCTTCAGGTGCTGCGGGTGTGGGCGTGAACATCAATATCGGAGGTTCAAACTAATGCACGCGATGACTCATCCGACCGTAGCTCGGCTTTCCAAAGCCGAGACCGAAGTCTCCCGGCTCTCGAATAAATCCCAGCGTGCCGAAGTGAATCAAGGGACGTTCAGCTCGCCTCTGGAGAGGCAAGTTACGGCCAAGCCCCGCGTCCTCATTATCGCTGAAGCCGCCAATCCAGCGCTCACCAGCGCCGCTCTCGTCGGCTGGGCTTGCGCACGGGCCATCGCGGCAGAGACAGACGCCCACATCGTCACCGAATGGCGAAACCGCGATGACTTTCTCCGCGCCGGGCTCATCGAAGGCAAAGACTTTACCGCTATCAACAACCGCCGCCTCCAGCACCTCTCCTGGAGCCTCACGAACAAACTTAGTGGCAAGGGGAACTTCAGTTGGAGCCTCTACGCCCTGCTTTCGAACCTCGTCTATCCCTTCTTCGAAAGGAAGCTCTGGAAGGAGTTCGGGCCGCGACTCAGAGCGGGCGAGTTCGACATCGTTCATCGCGTATTGCCCCTCTCGCCCACCACACCGAGCTGGATCGCACCGAAGCTCAAAAAGATTGGTGTCCCCTTTGTGCTCGGCCCGCTGAACGGCGGAGTACCTTGGCCGAAAGGATTCGAAGAACTGCGCCGCAATGAACGCGATGGCGCTGGAAAGCTGCGCATGCTCTACAAGCTCACTCCAGGCCTCATGTCGTCTCGTGAATGTTCCAGCGCGATTCTGACCGCCTCACGCACGACGCTGAACGAGATGCCAGCCTCCATTCAGAGCCGCTGCGTCTTCATTCCTGAAAACGCCATCGATCTGGTCAAATTTCCGCTCACGCCTCGCGAGGAAGATTCGACGGAAGCTGACCGCCCATTGCGACTCTCCTTCGTTGGCAGGCTTGTCGCGCTGAAGGGCATCGACATGCTGCTGGAAGCCGCCGCCCCCCTTCTCCGCAGCGGTGCTGCCACACTCGACATCATCGGCGACGGGCCGGAGCGCGCGAGATTGCAGCAGTTGATCCAGGATCAAGGCCTCGGTGACGCCGTGCGCATGGAAGGCTGGATCGACCACGCGAAGCTCGGTGACCGACTGCGCCAGAGCGATCTCTTTGTCTTCCCTAGCATCCGCGAGTTCGGCGGCGGTGCGGTTTTAGAGGCCATGGCCCTCGGCATCCCGCCCGTGGTGCTCAATCACGGTGGCCCGCCTGAGCTTGTGCCTCCCGGAACCGGATTTTTGCTGCCGATGACTACACGCGAGGACATCGTCAGCCGTCTTCGCGAGCTTTTGATCACCGTCGCTTCAGATCGCGAAACTCTCGCTGAAGCTGGCAAGCGAGCACAGCAGCATGTGAGTGCCTTTTATACCTGGGAAGCCAAGGCCAAGCAGATCGTCGAAGTGTATCACTGGCTCCTAGGTCGCCGCGAAACCAAGCCCGACTGGGGCACCCCGATGGGGAGTAGGTAATGCCTACTTCGTAGCTTGGCTCTCCAGAACCGAGATGAGTGTCTCTTGATGTATTGCGCTGCCCAAATTCCAAACCACTCGGCTCTGGAGAGCCAAGCTACTTTTATGACCAAACCCTTTCATATCCCCTCTCTCGACGGCTTGCGTGCCGTCGCGATCTTTATCGTCTTCCTCAGTCA
>JBILPY010000388.1:0-4646 GCA_044373575.1 Prosthecobacter sp.
CTTTCGTCTGTTGCAAGTCTCTTCAGGATGTCGATGCCGATCAACTCTCCTTCGCCAACCAATAAAGCGATGGTCTGTCGAATCCCAGCATCGGTGGAATTCACAGCAGACTCGCGCAGTTGGGGTGTGAAGTTTCTCACCAAAAAACGTGTGCGCAAGAGTTCCATTTTTGACGTGGTTGTCTGAGCCGCATCGTAGGCTGCCCCAAGAAGCTTGTGGAGCTCTCCATCATATTCACGACCTCTTTCCGACAGCATCCTCCCCGCCATGCGGCGCATCCAGTTGTTGGGATTCTCCAATGTCCTCACCAGTTCGGCGGTGGAGCGTTTTTTGAGGTTGAGGTCGGCGTGATCGCGGCTGGGGATTTTCGCCTCACGAGTTGAGGGGACTTTGAGTACGACCCGCCAAATCCGCCCGCGCTCGCGGTCCACGCCTTCGGGGTTGGCTTTGGCGTTTTGGTAGCAGGGATACTTGTCGCACCAGTCCATGACCCACAGGAAGCCGTCGGGGCCGGTCTGGGTGCTGACGGGGCGGAACCAGCCGTCGTTGGCGCGGAGGAAGTCGCGACGCGGCTCGCACTTGAAGGTGGCGCCGACGGGGGTGAGCACTTCTTCGTGGATGGCGTTGTCGTGGATGTTGCCGATGAAGGCGTGGCCGTGCGTGTCGGCGGGATAGCGTCCACCTTGGTAAATCTGCACGCCGGCATAGGCAGCGCGGAAGTGCTTGTGCTTCACGATGCTGGGCAGCAGCTCATACGAGTACGGATTCTCCGGCGCACCGCCTTGGCGGACGTAGATGCCGCCGGGGGCCATGTGGAAAAAGTGGTCGATGACGCAGGCGCTGACGAAGAAGTTGCCCGCAGCGTCGTAGTCGCAGCCCCAGGGATTGCTGGTGCCGTCGGCGAAGACTTCGAATTCCCAGTGGGGTGCTGTATCCGGGCCATTCTTGGCCCGTTCGCCTTCACGGGGCAGGAATGCCCCGGTTACTGGCCTCGCTCTTCCGATACCCGCATCAAACTTGAAACCTTCGCTCTCGGCCTGGCCGGGACGGCGGACTTTGCTGTTGGTGAAAACGCCGTGGGTCATGTAAAGCCAGCCGTCGGGGCCCCAGGTGAAGCTGTTCACGAGTTCGTGCGTATCTTCGCGACCGAAACCGGTGAGCACGACGCGCCACGCGTCGGGTTTGTCGTCGCCATCCTCATCGCGGAAGTGGATGAGGTGCGGCTGCTGGCCGATGTAGATGCCGTTGCCGCCGCAGATGATGGCGCTGGCGAGATTCAGGCCTTCGACGAAGACAGTGCGCTTGTCGGCCTCGCCGTTGTTGTCGGTGTCTTCGAGAATGATGACGCGGTCGCGTGGGATTTTGTCGCCGTTTTTCGGCAGCGGGTGGTATTGATCATCCTTCGCCTCGCCACCGAAAGGTGCGGGGTGCTCGGAGCCGTTTGGGTACTCATAAGCCTCCACGACCCATAAGCGGCCGCGATGATCCCAGGTCATGGCGACGGGATTTTGGACCATCGGCTCGTGGGCGAAGCAGCGGACCTCGTAGCCCTCGGGGACGCTCATTTTCGCACGAGCTTCCTCGGGAGTGGGGCAGGCGGTCTGGGCGGCTTTGCGTTCGCCTTCCATTTCTTTGCCTGCGGCATGGAGAGATGAAATGAAGCCGACAACAAGAAGAAAACTGATCAGGACACGATTCATGGCTGGAGAGTTATAGCTCTGAGAGCTTACACAAGCTACGCGGCGAATTGGCAGACAAATTTTGGGAGGAATCTGCCGCAGACATTGAGACACAAAAAAGCCCCACTCCGAGATCATCGAAGCGGGGCTGAAATTCAAAAGTACAGACTACTGCGGCGGCACGCGGAAGAGCTTGCCAGTGTAAGGGCACTTCACTTCCATGCCGGTGGGCAGGCCAGTGACATCGACAAGCTGATGCTTGGCGGCATACGGGCTGTTCACGAAACCAGCGCGTCCTGGGATCGCGCTGCCGTAAGGTAGATCGGATGCTTGAGCCGATGCGGTGGGAGCTTGTGTAGGCTCTAGCTTGGGTTCAGGCGCTGGCGTTGGCTGAGTCATCGCCGCTACATTCGTGTTTGGCTTTATCGACGGTGGTGCCGAAGGCCTTGGCTCGCTGCGAGGTTCAGGATTCTGCACTACACGAGGCGTGTTGCGGACGCGGGGAGTAGGCGCGGCTGCGACGCGAGGTGCACTGTTTTCCATCCCGTTGGGGACGATGAATGGCTTCTGTGTGTATGGGCAAACGACTTTAGCGCCTGGGCTCATCCCACGAACATCGACGAGGCGCCCTGGAGTCGTGTAAGGGGTGCGGACGTAGCCAGGAAGATCAGCGACGACACGTGCGACAGGGAGGTCACCGGAAATCTGCGTCGGCGGGGGAGTGTTGACGGGGGGCTGGAAAGTCCGCTTTGTTGTGCTGGTGGACGAAGTAGGGGTGCTATTAGAAGCTACAGATCCGCCCAGCGGAGCGCCGGATGGATTGTTCATATAGTAGGTAATCAATCCGCGGCTTTGGATCTGATTCCATGCTTCGCGAGGAGGCATAGAGCATGAAACAACGGCCATGGCGGTGAAACCGAGTAATGGCAGACGAAAGAGCGCTTGAGGTGAGTTCATGGGAATCGAATTTTTTAATTTCGCGCTCCCATTTTAGTGAACTTTTTTGTTTTTGCAACAACAATGACTACAGGAAGTAGCTGGACCAACTTTATTATTCATCAAAGTTATATTTATCACATGTGGCTTTGCGGTCTTTTCACGTCCAAAAATAGGACATGCATTGGAAAATCATTACCGTTGGCAAACCCGCTCTGCCATGGGCTCGTGCGGCTCTAGATGAATACCTGCGCCGTCTGAAACGAGCCGTGCGTGTGGAACATGTAATAGTGAAAGAAGGGCCGCGGGAGCAGGTGGAAAATCAACTGCTGCGGGCCAGCATGAATAGCCTGCGGATCGTTCTGGATGAGCGGGGAAGGGCTCGCCGAAGCACTGAACTAGCTCGATGGATTCAGGATCATGAATTATGTGGAACTAAGCAGGCAAGTTTGATCATCGGCGGCGCCGATGGTCACTCCGCTGCGTTCCGAGAGTTGGCAAATGAGTGCTGGACACTTTCATCGTTTACTCTCCAGCATGAGATCGCTCTAGTGGTATTAGTGGAGCAATTGTATCGTGCTTACAGCATTATAAAAGGAGAGCCATATCATCGAGAGTAAAACAGCGTTCGCCGCGCTGAATTGAGTGTCATTTTTGAGCTGCTTTCTCCTTGTTGATAAGCTAAGTTCTGCTTATATTTCAAAAAAACCAAGTTTTTATCTTCCGGGCCTCTCATGTCATCGTCTGTCCTCCGAAACGTGATCCATCCGCGCCAACCGTCGGGATCAGGAACAACGCCGTTGCTACATGAGGAAAGTATCCCAGGTCTCTGGGGTGAGGACATGGAGAAGGTGCTCGGCGTCCTGGTGGAAAATGCGCCCGTAGCCATGGCGATGTTTGATCAGCAATTGCGTTACATGCTGGCCAACCGCGCTTGGGTCGAGGAATTTGGTCTTTCCAGTATGACGCCGCTGTTGGGACGCAGCCAGTTCGAGATTTTTCCCAGCCTCCACCCCGGCTGGCGACAGGTGTATGAAAGAGCTCTCCAAGGCCACATCATTCGGAGTGAGCATGATGCTCTTGCCGGACCTGATGGGCGACGGGTTGTCTATCGCTGGGAGGTGCGCCCCTGGCGCCGACAGGCAGATGCATCCGTGGGGGGGCTCATGATCATCTGCGAGCGTTTCGGCCAGAACGAGCCCGCACCCATGACGGAAGAAGCGGAACCCAATTCTGCTCTCACTGAAAAAGCTGCACCTAAGTCTATACTAGAAGATCTGGCGGCCCCCATGGTCACTATAGATGTTCTGGGGGTCGTGCAGCAGGCCAACATGGCGGCCAAGAACATCTGTCTTGCCCGGGGGCTGAAAGAGGGGGAGACAGAGTTCTGGGAAGCCTTCAGTGAAGCATCTCATTCTGGATTTTTCAAACAGCAGGTTCTCTCGGCGCTCGAGACTCTTTCCAATCCGGATGAACTTGGATCGATGATCCTCTCGCCGTCGGCGAGCTTGTCCAACAACCCAGCTCCATGGGGTGGTGCTGCACAACTCAGCCAAGCTACAACTCCGCCCCGCTGGTTGTTTTCAAGATTGACTGATGGTCAAGAAATCAGGCTTTTCACCGCCTTGGCCCTCCCCTCTGAGCCTCTCGCCGCCCAACGCATTCCTCTACCCTCTTCAAATCTGCCAGCCATCGCCACAGCCTTGGCCACCATCACTCAGCCACCCAGCGCAGAGAGTCTTGGGAACGGCTTGGAACTGCGACGGCTTCAGGACGACTTAGCCCGCGCACGTCAGGAACTGCGGACCCTTCACGAAGCCGAACGCACCTTCACCCAACGCGAATCGCGGTTGCGGCATTATCTCGATTCTCTGCCCTTCGGCGTGCTTGTGCTAGATGAACTGGGTGCAGCTCTATTTCAAAATCAACCGCTCACCCGCCTGCTCGGACGCGCATTGCAAAAGGACGAAACCGTCGAGCAATGGCTCGCTGCGGCCTGCCCTAGCGAGGTTCATCGTGATCACATCGCCA
>JBILPY010000688.1:0-2845 GCA_044373575.1 Prosthecobacter sp.
CATCTCCTTGCAGCTACGGAAGAGTCACTCCACGTTGCTATTCGCCATGCGCGTGATGGTTGGATGCTCGGCGATCTTTGTCACAGCGTCGAAAATCACGTTAAGCAATACGGCTACACCGTTGTACGCGAGTTCGTCGGGCACGGTGTGGGTCGTAAACTGCATGAGGAGCCGCAGGTGCCAAACTACGGAAAAAAGGGCGAACGCCCGCGCCTCAAGGCAGGCATGTCCATCGCCATCGAACCGATGGTGAACATGGGCACCGAGAAGACACGCGTCCTTTCTGACAAATGGACCGCCATCACTGTGGACCGCAAGCCCAGCGCTCACTTCGAGCACGTCGTCCTCGTTACGGATCAAGACCCCGAGGTGCTTACCTTCCGTAAGCGCATGTTCCCCAACGGCGTGAACGATCTCACACCGCTTCCGGTCAGCGCTTTGATCTGATCAGCTACTGAGTAGCGAACTTCGTCAGCAGTCCGCGTTTGCGTGTGAGGTTCAGAATCCAGAGAAAAAGCCAACCCGCGAGCGCGAGGAAGAGCATGTTCAGCCCGGCGGAGAGCCAAAGGTAGCTCCAGTCCATGCTGCCTGTCTTCATCACGGCACGCATACCTTCAAAAATGTAGGTCGGCGGGAAGCACCAGGCGATTGGTTGACTCCACGCGGGCATGTCCTGCACTGGATAAAACACAGCGACGACTGGTTGAAAGAAGAACGGAATCGCCCAGGCGAGTGACTCCGCCGCCTGGCCCCAGCGCAAGATGAGCGCTGTGGAGATCATGCCCAGTGACCAGCCGAAGAGCATCAGGTTCGCAAAGAAGGGGATGAGCCACCACTCGAGCTGGAAGATGTTGAAGGTGTACCCGAACCATGAAATCAGGCTCAGCACCACGGCAGTGACGGTGATTCGCATCATGCCGACGATGAAGGTGGCGCTGACATATTCCGTCGTGCGCACTGGTGCGACGAAGACATTCAGCAAATTCCGCGTCCACACATCTTCCAGGAAGGAGATGGCCACACCCTGTTGTGCACGGAACATGATGTCCCAAAGAATCATCGCACCGAGGAGGAATAGGATTTCGTTCCCGAAGGCGACATTGGTATTCCTCTGGATGAACACCGTCACATTCCCCCACACCACGAGATCCACCACCGGCCAGAAGACCAGTTCGACGAGGCGCATGGGGCTCCGCGTATAGAGAAAGAGATAGCGCAGGACGAGCGCGCTTATGATGTGGAAGTTCATGGTTGTTTAGCGGGTTCGTCGATGATTTCGCCATCACGGGCGATCTTGATGAAGACATCCTCCAAATTCGCACTGCTGGATTGGGCGACGATGTCAGTCGGAGTGCCTTCACGCACGATCTTGCCCTTGTGCAGGAAGATCACACGGTCGCAGACCTCCTCGATGTCCCGCATGTTGTGGGAGGTGTAGAGGATGCCGATGTTCCGCTCCCGCTGCACCTTGCGCACGACCTTGCGCACCTTGTCCGCGATGTCGGGATCGAGGCTCGCCGTAGGTTCATCCAGCATCAGCAGCTCGGGATCATTGAGGAAAGCCTTCACCAAATTCACGCGGGTGGATTCACCAGCGGAGAGCTGCCCCGTTACGCGATCCGCCAGATGCGAGATCTCCAAAAGCTCCATCAGCTCGGCGATCTTTTTCTTCGGCTCCTTCACTCCGTAGATTCGGGCAAACACGATCAAATTTTGCCTCACCAGCAGGTTCCCCGGCAGCGCCGTGTAGGCAGAGGAAAAATTCGCCCGCTGGAGAATCGCAATCCGGTGCTGATGCAGCGGCAGGCCGAAGGCAAAAAGGTCGCCCCCGGTTGGCAAAGTCAGCCCGAGTAGGCAGTTCATCGCCGTCGTTTTGCCCGCGCCATTCGCGCCGAGCAGCCCCAGCACCTCTCCGCGATGCAGTTTGAAGGAAAAACGGTCGAGCGCCTTCACTCCATCGAACTCACGGGTGAGCTCGCGGGCTTCTAGAATGACTTCGCGCGTGTCTGGGGGGGCTGACATGGGCGCGGAGAATCGTCGGACCTAGCCGGAATGCAAACGCGAGCCTTGGTCGGCCGTAGGTTGTGGATGCTTTTCAGCCGAGCCTGGTTTCTTCTCGCCATTCTTCCCGTTCGTTTCACGGCGGCGGAGCTGTCGTTCAATCGCGATATCCGCCCCATCCTCAGCGACAACTGCTTTTACTGCCACGGACCGGACAAAAACAACCGCAAGGGTGATCTGCGGCTCGATGTGCGTGAGGAACTGATCAAGCTGGGCCCGCAGACGCTGATCGAACGCATCACCACCGTCGATGCCGATGATCTGATGCCACCGGCGGAGTCTCACAAGACGCTCTCGGCGAAGCAAAAGGACACGCTGAAGCAATGGATCGCCGAAGGAGCGAAGTATGAGCCGCATTGGGCTTTTGTGCCGCCGGTGAAGCCGAAGTCGGGTAACTCGATTGATGATTTCATTCGGGCGGAGTTGAAGAAGCATGGGCTTCAGCCTGCGCCGAGGGCTTCACGGGAAACTTTGATCCGGAGGCTGGCTTTGGATCTCACGGGACTGCCGCCGAAGCCATCCGACGAGGCTGACCTGAATGACTTCATTGACCACCTGCTCGATTCACCGCACTACGGAGAGCACATGGCGGTCGGATGGCTGGATGCGGCGAGGTTTGCGGATACGAACGGCTACCAGGTGGATCGTGATCGGGAGCTGTGGCCTTGGCGGGACTGGGTGATCAAGGCGTTCAATGAGAACATGCCTTTCGACCAGTTTACCATTGAGCAGATCGCGGGGGATTTGCTGCCGGGCGCCACGCTGGATCAAAAAATCGCCACGG
>JBILPY010000389.1:0-4629 GCA_044373575.1 Prosthecobacter sp.
GCGGGTCTTTCGACCCGCGCTCAGATTGGGAGGCGTCACGACGCCAGGCTGATCAAGCGTAGCTGGCCTGCTGGCCCTTGATGTCACGCTTCTTGATCCATGGCATCAGGCTGCGGAGCTTGGCACCGGTCTTCTCGATCGGATGTTTCTCGCCGGCCTTGAGGAGCTTGTTGAAGTTCTTGTAACCGGTCTCGGTTTCCTTGATCCATTCCTTGGCGAATTTGCCGGTCTGGATGTCCTTGAGAGCGGCCTTCATGCGCTTCTTGACGCCTGCGTCGATGATCTTCGGACCCACCTTCACGTCACCCCACTTGGCGGTTTCGGAGATGGAGAAACGCATACCGGCGATGCCGGACTCGTTCATGAGGTCAACGATGAGCTTCAGCTCATGCAAGCACTCAAAGTAGGCCATCTCAGGAGCGTAGCCAGCTTCGACGAGGACTTCAAAACCAGCCTGCACAAGGGCGCTGGTGCCGCCGCAAAGAACGGTCTGCTCACCGAAGAGATCGGTTTCGGTTTCTTCCTTGAAGCTGGTCTCGAGGACACCACCGCGGGTGCCGCCGATGCCGTGAGCCCAGGCAAGGGCGATCTTCTTGGCCTGCTTGTCGGCATCCTGATAGATGGCGATGAGAGCTGGGACGCCTTTGCCTTCGGTGTACTGACGGCGGACGATATGACCTGGGCCTTTCGGGGCCACCATGATCACGTTCACGTTCTTCGGCGGCACCACAGTCTTGTAGTGAATGGCGAAGCCGTGGGAGAAGAGGAGAGTCTTACCCTTGGTCAGGTTCGGGGCGATGTCGGTCTTGTAAACGCCACCGATCTTGGTGTCCGGGACGGCGACGAAGATGACGTCGGCGAGCTTCACAGCTTCTGCGGTATCATAGACCTTGAGGCCTTTTTCTTCAGCGACAGCGCGGCTTTTGCTCTTGGCATACAGACCGATGATGACATTGACGCCGCTTTCCTTGAGGTTCAGAGCGTGGGCATGGCCCTGGGAGCCGAAGCCGATGACGGCGCAGGTTTTGCCTTTGAGCGGCGCCAGGCTGGCGTCCTTTTCAGTGTAGATTTTAGCGGGCATGTTTGAGTTAGTTAGGGTCTGGTTTGGGGGCGCGGAGATTGGTTCATGCCCTCGGACTGGTCAAGGGGGAGTTACCACCGCTTCACGCCTGCTCGAAAACAACAGCCAGAGCCCCCCGATGAGGCCCCAGAGTCCGATGGCGGCAAAACCCAGCAACGAGGCGCTCAGGGCGCGCACGGGTCCGCAGCCTGGCTGGCTGCCGAGCCACTCGACGAGCAGTCCCTCCCGCACGCCAAGGCCGCTGACGCTGATGGGCAGGGACGCCACGAGGTCCACCGCCGGCATCAGGCCGAGCATCTGGGGCAGCCCTAGATCCGTACCTACCGCCCGCGCTGCGGCCCAATAAGCGGCGAAGGCACAGGCTGTGCTCAGAGTGGACACCGCGAAGCCGCTAAACAACCAAGGATGCCGAAACGTGCCCGCAAAGAGGGGCGACATCCATGCCGCGATCCATCGCAGGCCGGGGATCTTCCCAAACAATCGCTGCACTGGCGGCTCCATGATGACCCCGAGTCCCAGGAAGGTTACAAGCGCCAGCCAAGGCAGCGCCTTGTCCGCCACCGAGGTGATGGCCAGTGGCAGGCCGCTCCCGCCCGCAAAGGTGGCATACAGAATGAAGCCACCGAAGAGCCCGCCCACGTGATCAAGCACCAGCGAGCCGACGATGTGTCCGCGCTGGCAGGGATACTGGCGCGTGAGGTGCAGCAAACGCACGCCATCCGCTCCGAGCGGGCCAAGAAAGTAAAGATTGAAGAAGTCCGCAAACATCGTCAGCCGCAGCAGTTCACGGAATGGCACCCGCAACCCATACACCCGCACAAACCACCACCAGCGCACCGCCCAGCCGAGCAGCGACAGCCCGCCGAAGAAAAAGGCGACACCCAGCCAGCCGAACGAGAGGCGCGCCCATTCAAAGCTACCGATCTCCTCCCACCGCGACCGCCGCATCACCCACGCCAGCAACCCGAGGGCAAAGACGATGCGGAGCAGGCGGATGAAGAGGCGCATGGAGAAATTCCACGCTGAATGCGCAGCCTTCATGTTTCAACCCACAAGGCACAGGGATTCGTGCCTGCACCGGCTAGACTCTTCCAGCTTGCGGAGGAGAAGACCTGCGCTCCGGTGCGGGCCTCATGCGCTTCCTCGTTCTTCTTTGCCTCGCCTCAGTCGTCCACGCTGCTGACCTCCCAAAAGCTATCCCTCTTTGGCCGGAGGGTGCTCCAGGTTCCGAGGCCCGCAAGACTGAGCTGGAAAAGCAGGAAGGCAGCAATGTGGTGAACGTCCACAGCCCCTCGATCACGCCATTCATCCCGACGAAGGGCAACACGGGTACGGCTGTCATCATCGCTCCCGGCGGAGGACATTCGAAACTCTGCCTCGGCCATGAAGGCTATGCGCTGGCCGAGTGGTTCCGCGATCACGGCATCGCGGCATTTGTACTGAAGTATCGGCTGGCCCGTGAGAAGGGCTCCACCTACACGATTCAGGATCACGCCATGGCAGACACGCGCCGCGCCATCCGCCTGATCCGCAGCCGCGCCGCTGAGTGGGGCGTGCGCACGGATCGCCTCGGCATCATGGGCTTCTCCGCCGGAGGTGAACTGGCCGCCTTTGCCGCGATGAAGAATGATCCCGGTCAGTCCGACGCTGCGGACATGATCGAGCGCCAGAGCTCGCGTCCCGATTTTCAGGCGCTGATCTACCCAGGCACTTCGGGACTCTTTTCCGCCACGAAAGGCATGCCGCCGCTCTTCATCGCCTGTGGTTACAGCGACCGCCCGGACATCGCCGAGGGCATGGCGACACTGTATTTGAAATACAAAGCCGCAGGTGTGAAGGCCGAACTGCACATCTACAGCGAGGCCGGACACGGCTTTGGCTACAAGCCCGGGACCACGACCGCCGCAGGCAAGTGGCCCGAGCGATTCGTCGAGTGGCTGACGGACAGCAAGCTTATCGGTGAGACCTCAAAGGCCGCGCGGTGACATGGAGTAAAGGCCCAGAGTGGCCTCGTAGGCATCTGTGGCGTCCATGCGCTTCTTCTCATGACCGGCTCCCCAGGAGTCGGTGAAGATGACTTGGTTCTTCGCCGAGTTGTAGCCGATGACCATGCGCATGTGCCCACCGCTGACCTGCCCGCCCGCTGGCAACGGCGGGTCTTCCTTGTATTGACCGATGCCCAGAGCCCAGAGCAGGGGCACACCTTTGTCGGCATGCTCTTTGATGATGCTGGAAAACTCCTTGATCGAGACCCGGCGTTTACGGTTCGAGCTGTAGTAGAATTCGGGATTGATCAGCGGTCTGAACGTAACGCCGAACTTTTGATCCACCTTCGCCAAGCTCTTTTGCATGGCCAGAGCATTGGCACCGCGCTCCACATCCACGCTGAGGATCTGCGCCATCTCATGCTGATCACAGGGGATGCGCATGTACTCGAAGAGCCGCTGACAGCTCGCAGCCACGCAGTAGCCCTTGGCCCCCTGATCGACCATCGGCACTCCGGCGATGAAGACGTCTCCGCCCGGATCACGTGTGACGTTCTTTTGCAAAGCCATGCGTTGCACGCCCATGCTCATCTTCCCCATCGTCCAGTCCTCCTGATCAAGGGCGGCGAGTTTCAGTCGAAGGAACTCGGGCTTCCCCTGACTTCCGCCACTTTGAAAATCATTGTGCTCCAGCAGCGCGATCCCTACAGGCGATGACCATACCCAGGCGATATTCTTCACAGCTCCACTGCCCGCGCTCATCTGCCGACGCGGTGCCACCTTCAGAGCCTGACCAAGACTCTGCCCGACCTTCTTGAAGAGCGCCTCAAACTCAACCCCTCCCATCTGACCGGAGTCGCCCCGATTGTAGATGGAGATCGTGGAGCGTGCGGCCTTGCCATTCACAAACTCCACGATGGCCTCCTCCAACTTCACTGCGCCAGCGAAGAGTGTGAGAGTCGTTTGGGCATCCGAAAACATCTGCCGGGAAAAGCGAGCGCGGTCCTTGGTCGTGGTCAACCATTCGAACTGCGGTGGCTGTTCCTGCTGCTCGACGCGTGGGACAAACAGTGTCTCAAACTTTTCCGTTGGGGTCTTCCAGAAGGTGCTGAAGTCCAACAGCGGATCTAGCGCGGCCGCAAGCTCCACATCTGCCGAGGGCGCGGAGGCAGAGGTGAAAATCAACAGCAAGGCAAGTCGGAGGGAGGGTAGGCCGCGATGTTTCATGAAGCCATTTTTGGCAAATTACATCCCCGTGGACAATCACGAAAATCATCTATCTCAGAAACTTTGCCTTCTCAGGCCACGCTCTGATCCTGCTCTGCCTCCGCCGATACCGGCGGCATGTCTGGAACGAGGGTCGGGGTGTAGCGCGGACGTAGGGGATCCTTTTTCAATCCCCCCACGAGAACCACACGGACGGTGTCCAGCAGGATGAGCAGGTCAAAGATGATGCCAGCATGTTTGAGGTAGTAGAGGTCATACTCCAGCTTGCAGCGGGCATCTTCGGTGGAGGCTCCGTAAGGATAACAGACCTGAGCCCAACCAGTGAGGCCCGGATGG
>JBILPY010000390.1:0-4616 GCA_044373575.1 Prosthecobacter sp.
TGTCTATGGCCGCCTCACCTTGCGCGGAGCGGGTCGCCTCACCGATGACACGGGCGCACAGATCAATGCCCTCAATCTCCGCCCCGGTGGCAATCTTCGCCTCGACTATAGCATGGATGTCGCGGACAGCATCTTCAATGCCCGTCTCCGCGAGAGCAATCTCGGGCGCGAGATCGACGAGAATAAACTCGGCGATACCACACCGCTCATGCTCGATGGCGCAGGCATCAATCTCATCAGCAGCAGCGGTCGTGTGAACACGGAAACCGTCGGTGCGATCACGGTCAAAGGCGGCGCTGGCATCACGCTGGAGCGCAACGGCACCAACGGCCAGATGGTACTCAGCACCACGAGCATCACTCGCAGCGGTCAGTCCACTCTAACCATCCGTGAAAATGCCAACGAACTCGGCTCGCTGAATCTGCAAAGCATGAAGCTCTTCAATGGCGCGACTCCTGTGCTCACGAATGGCATCGTAGCTCCGTGGATGATCAATGCCACGCGCCGAAACTTCCTCGGTTACAACGCAGACACCGGTTATGTGAATGCACCCTTCGCTGCAGCCACACCTGTGGCGACAGGTGGTGATGCTTATCTCAGCACCTTTACCGGCAACGAGATCGTGCAGTTTGCAGGAGGCTGGGGCGACACCACGCTCACCGGCACGAAGAACGTCTTTGCCCTGCGCGTGGACGAGGAAAGCAGCACGAATGACATGATCTTCACAGGTGGTCAGATCAACATTCACAGCGGTGGATTAATCCTCGGCAGTGATGACGGAAACCGCGTGAGCTTTAACACGACGAACATCTACTTCGGGGACGGCGCGACACCGGTGGAAGGCATTGTTTATGCAGGTCACAGCACACCGAATCAGTTCTTCGGTGGCGTGGTCACGGCAGCAAATCTGACTCTCGACGGCCCTGGCGGCTTTCAACTGACCAACGCGGCCAATGCCATCTCCGGCACGATTCAGATGAATGGCGGAAGACTTTATCTGGACGGAGCCGGCACCCAGGGCACGGCCAGCGAGATCATCCTGCATGGCAATTACGCCAACAACTTCAATGGCAACCAGATGCCCGACCTGCGCTTGCGTCACAACAGCGCCACCACCACCTTCACAGGTCTGACGGTGACCGTCGCCGAGAATGTGTCTTATGCCCAGATTCAGACCGAGCGTTTCAGCGGCACAGGCACGACGACGGCTGTGCAATTTCAAAATCTGAACATTCTGGGCACCACAGGGCCTGCTGGAACGCTGCTGCGCCTCAATAACAGCAACTCGAACACAGACGTGCTAGGCACCACCACCATCGGTGGTACCAGCGATGTGGGAATGAACGTCAATGCCAACACCTGGAGGCTCATCGGTGACATCACCAGCGCTTCACAGATCGTAAAGAGTGGCGACGGCACCCTGCGCTTTGATGGAGACAACTCCGCCTTCACTGGCGGCTTCACCCTCCGTCGTGGTGAGTGGCGTCTCACCGCTGCCAACACGGCGAATTACGATGTGGGTGGCACAGGTGATGTGAATCTCGACTTCGGCACGGTGCGCATGGCGCAAAACGGAGCTTCAAGCATCTTCACCGCAGCGGGACAGGACATCACGGTGCGTGGTCAAGCCACACTCATCACAGATCGTAATGGCGGGGCGACTGGAGCCACACGCACGATTGGCGTGAACAATTTGGGCAATCTTTTCAGCACGCAAAACAGCCCCTACATCATCTTCCAGGCCGCCAGCTTCGGGGATGACATGATCATGGAAAACCAGATCATGATTAATGACAGTCCCGTCTTCCGCGTGGACAGCGCCGATCTTTTCCTGCGCGATGTGGTGAGTGGCAGCGGCACGCTGAACAAAGCGGGTAACTGGTATCTGCACTTCGACAACAACGCGGCAAATACCTTCTCTGGCGGCTTTAATAACTTCATGGGCGTCACCACCGTTCGTCAGGCCAATGCCACGCTTGGTGATGGGCCGGTGCAGGTGTTTGCAGGCAGCGGTCTCTCCATCAGCAGCGTCGCCCAGCTCGGTGCCACCGGATTGACGAATGTCTTCACCAGTGGTGCCGCACTGCCCGTCATCGGCACACGCACCATCGCGAACTTTAATTCGATCACTGCCGCCGTGGCAGGCGCGATCAGCGGCACTGGCAATGGCGTCTTGTCCATTGATGCCAACCAATCTCTCGCAGTCGATCCACACATGGCCACGCGTGATGGCGGTGTCTTCAATCTCTGGCAGCTCGGTGGTGGTGAAGGCAATGGCAACCTGACTGCGAACAGCGTAACGCCGTGGGGCGTCGGCGGCACCGAGTTCCGCATCGGCGGTGGCAGCAGCCAATTGACACTAAATCCGGTGACAGCGAACGCGGACCAGTTTGCAGGCGCGAGCAATAAGATGATCATCGGCGCCGCCCACACGATCATGGGCTACGGAACCGCCTTGTTCGGTGCGAATGGCAACAACAGCTACGGCGGGGGCACCCTCGTCACTCGTGGGCGCAATCTCGATGGCGGCTTCCGTGGCACTGTACTGAGCGTGCAGGGCGGTGCCAACGGCACGGGCACCACTTTCCGCACGCCGTTGGGCACGGGTCAGGTGGATGTGTTTGGTGAAGTGCGCATCGAAGGTGCTTCCGGCACCGCCGTGACCACAGGCGGCCTCACCAATGCCAACAACTGGGTCTTCCATTCCGGTTCACGCATCCGTTTCGATAACAACACGCCATTCACCGGCAGCGGCACCACGGGCACTCGCGCCACTGGCACACTCGGCGGTGGTGGACGCTGGGCGGATGCCGTCGGCATCACGCTGAACAGCTCCGTGCTCGAAATGTACGGTGACGGCACCGACCACATCGCCAATCGCGAAGTCATCGGTGATCTGGTGATTCAGGGCGGCTCCGAAGTCGTCCTCCGTCGTGATACGGGCGACTGGGTGGAGCTTTCCGTCGGCAATATCACCCGCAGTGGCACCGGCACTCTGATGATCGCCGGGATGGTAGTCACCACCAATACAACGGGCATGCTGGGCACAGTGGCAGGGAATGTGGACAGCGCCCTCCTCCTCGCGGCGAACGGCACCAGCCTCATGAACAACGGAATGGTCGATCCATGGATCGTCAGCCGCTATGACAACAACTTCGTCAAATACGATGCCACGCTCGGCTTCCAAGACATCACCCAGGGTGGTGCTCCAGCGAACTATCTCACTAGCGCGGGCGGCACTCTCGACGGCGGCCTGCTGGCCCTGAACGACGGCACGGAGATCCTGAACTTGAACACCACCACGGGAACGCTCGGCGCAAATCTCGATCTCTATGCCCTGCGTCTCGACCGCGACATCAACAACAGTGCGGACAATGCCTTCAACAAGATCATCATCCGCGGCGGCGGACTCATGCAGGCGGCGAACACACCCACGATCAATGCTGACCTCTACTTCGGCTCCTCCGGTCTCGGCAATGGCGAGGCGCTCATCTGGGCAAACAACAACACGCTCCAGCTCAACGGCAAGATTTACGCCAGCGATGTGATCAAGTCCGGCATAGCCTTTCTCAATGTCCGCAGTGATCAGCCGCAGTTCACAGGTGACTGGATCATCAATGGCGGCGGAGTTCAGTTCCTCACACCAGGCTCGCAAGGCAGTGGAGAAGTCATCCTCAATGGCGCGCACATGACGGATCGCGATAACACACTCCAGACCAATGAAATTCGCTACAACTTTAACAGCGGCACGCCCGATCTCTTCACCTGGGGCGGCGGCAAGATCACCGTCAATGACCTCGGCATCGTGCGCAGCGTCGCCGCCAGTGACCGCCTTGATCAGATCCCTGCGATCGATTTGAAAACCAGCGGCGGCGGTCATGAAGGCATTATTTTCTTCCAGTCAGATGCCTCACGTCACACGATCCGCACGGGCACTGTCACACTGTATGATGACTACATGCTCAGCGTCGATGCCACGAGCTTCGGGCCCGGCTCCACCAGCGGCGTGCAACTCGGTTCTGGCAATGGCGCGGGCGGCTTGAATAACCAAGGCCTCTACGATGTGCGCGTCACCGGCGATGGCATCCTGAGCCTCGGCGACAACAGCGCCAGCTTCACTGGTGCTCGCTATTTCCGCGTGGGCGATGGCACCGTGCGGGTGCTGCATAATGGAGCCTTCGGTGCCGCCACCGTCACCGCCAGCCTGCGCTCCACCGCAGCGATGGAGATCGCTGTCTCAAACTTCCTCCCCACCGCCACCTTGCTCCAGGAGCCAGGCTCCATCGAGCGCTGGGCCGTGAGCGATGCTCGTGGCAGTGGCAATTATTCGCTGCCCACGGGCGTGCATCTCCAGCTCTTCACCGATGTCACAGGCACACGAACCATCGACCTAGCTGGTGGTTCCATCATGGGCTACCTGCCGCTGGATTACGATCAACCCGCCGTCATCCAGACGATCCGCAGCGGCGTCACGGTGAATCTCACCGCCAACTCCTACCTCGGTCAGATCTACCCGGCAGGCACCTCGAATGGGACCAACCATATCATCTATGACATGGGCAAGCTCAACACGAGCACCAACCTCAACCCAAGCGATGTCGGACTGCGCGGCTCCT
>JBILPY010000391.1:0-4613 GCA_044373575.1 Prosthecobacter sp.
GATGGTCTTCCTTCGAAAGGAGGCGGGAGAGGCTTGGCTTCCGTGTCGTCGTAGCGGCAATGTTGAATGGCTGTCGTTTTTATCACGGCCCATTCATCGGGTTTAGGTGCCCGATTAAGTTCGCATTTAGGACTCCAACCTTGGCTCAGGTCAGTGATCAAAGATGAGAGAGGAAATTTTTTGATGCCCTTGATCGCGGTGAGGTGGCCTTCGAAGGCGTGCTTGAGCAGCGCCTGCCGATACACCGCCAACTGCGCCCGGGCCTGCTTCAAATTCGCCACCCCTTCGTCCAACTCCGAAAACAACTCCTCCACCTTCCCCACGATCCGCCGCTGCTCGGCGAATGGGGGCAACGTAATCCGGTGCTCCAAAATGTGTTCACGCTTCAGGTTGTTGATGTTACTTCCCTTCGCGATCTCGCTGATCTTTCGGCGGAACTTGTTGGCCTGAAAGACATAGCTTGCGAATTTGACTGAGATCGATGGATCAATGCGAAGGATCGCGCAGAAAGCACCACAACTTCCGTCGAAATCCGCGAGAGCTTGGGCTGATTTTCCAACAAGATTCAAACTGCCGCTCGACATGGCGAAAACCAAATCACCCTTTTTTATTGACTGTTCTTCATCAACAAGCGCCCGTGGCACATAAACCAGATCATCATAGTTTAAGGCCCCATTGATGTTGTTGGCTCGCAAAATGGGCATGAGCCCCAAACCAGGAGACTTGGATGCTTGTTCTTTTTGATATGTGATGCCTCGAATTAGGTGCCCGATTTCATCGACTTGGCATTCAGCCCATCCAGCAGGCAATTGTTCATTCAATGTCGTCATGCCACCAGCGCCTCGTTGAGTTCATCCATGATCGCATCCATGCGGTCGCCGAAGAGCTGATACATGGTCCCGAGGCCGCCCTGGGAGTCAAAGGGGGCGAGTTCGAGGTCGTCGCGGTCGAGATGGAAGGAGGTGGTCATGTGGTCGCGGATCATGTTCAGCCAGTTGACCTGCGCCTCGGTGAATTTGGGGCCGGGTTCGTTGTGCTTGGCCATGATCCAGTGCTGGAAGTTCTTTCGCACCACATCATCAAAGGCGGTCACTTTGGCATCCACGCCGCAGGCTCGGCGAATGAGGGAAACAAGGGCCGTGAGCTCATTGAGCGGTGTTTTGGCCTTCGTCTCATCCAGGTGCTGATAGGCCTGATACACCCGCAGCGGAGCCAGACGCGGCGCATCGGCACGCAAGGCGGTGAGAACCTGCTCCAGCATGGCAAAGGTGACTTCACGGCGACGAAACGGCTCGGCATAGAAGATGGTGAGCGCGGTGAACTCGTCCTGATGCGCCTGCATCCATGCGGCGAACTCCTGGGTGAGCGTCTCCGCCTTTTCCTGCGCATCCTGCGCCCAACCGGCGGTGATGAGCCTATCCTGGTGGTCGTGGTTGAGCTTCTGCTCCTTGTCCCGACGGATGCTGTCGATCAGCTCGATGAGGTCGCCGGTGAAGACATTGGCGGCGGCTTTGACAAGCTCAGCCTGCGCTTTGTCGCGGTTCGTGTCGCCAGGATTGGTGCCGGGCTCCTGACCAGCGATTTCGAGGGCCTTGGCCTCCACATTGTCGCCATCAATGGCGGCGATGAGGCTGCTGACGATGCTGCTGAGCGCCACGCCACCAGATTTCTCCGCGATGCGGGCGTGGTCGTGTTTATCGAGCTGCTTGTTCAGCCGCGCGAGACGTCCGGCGAGGCTGCTGACGGTATCCGTATCACTCGCGCCCATCATCACGCCCATGGCCAGATCTTTGAGCGGCACGCCGGGCTTCGTGATGAGCGGGGTGCTGGCGGTCTTGAGCGACTTCGTGACGCCGATGGCATCGACGATGACGTAGTGCGTCTTGGCCGTGACGGCGGAGGGCGTGACTTTCCGCAGATCGTCCAGCTCTAGCGTGCGGGTGCCGCGGCCTTTCATCTGCTCAAAGTAGTTCCGGCTTTTCACATCTCGCATGAAGAGCAGGCACTCCAGCGGCTTCACATCCGTGCCGGTGGCGATCATATCGACCGTGACGGCGATGCGCGGATTGTATAGGTTCCGAAAATCTGAGAGCACGGATTTCGGATCCTCCTCGGCCTTGTAGGTGATCTTTTTGCAGAAGGCATTCCCCTCGCCGAACTCCTCGCGGATGATCTGGATGATGTCGTCGGCGTGGGAGTCGGTCTTGGCAAAGACGAGCGTCTTCGGCACCTCCGTGCGGCCGGGAAAGATCTCCGGCAGCTTGTCGCGGAAGGTTTTCACGATGAGGCGGATTTGATCTGGCACGACGACCTTGTCATCGAGCTGCTTGGCGGTGTAGGCCTCGTCTTCATCCTGCTGCTCCCAGCGGCGCTTCCGCGTGACCCGCTCGCGATGCTCCACGGGCTGCTTGGCCACCAGACGCGTGCCGGTGGTGGTGACCTCCGTCTCGATGACGTAAGTTTCATTGCCGACATTGACGCCATCCGCCACGGCCTTTTCATGGCTGTAGTCACTGACGACGTTGTTTTTGAAGAACCCGAAGGTGCGGTTGTCCGGCGTGGCGGTGAGGCCGATGAGAAAGGCATCGAAGTAGTCGAGCACCTGCTGCCAGAGGTTGTAAATGCTGCGGTGGCACTCGTCGATGATGATGAAGTCGAAGAACTCCGGCGGCACGCGGTCGGAATAGACGACGGGCATGGGCCGCTTGGGCCGAGTGAGTTGCTCGGCGGGTGTGAGCTCCTCCAAAGCCTCGTCCAGCTCCTCGCCCTTCAGGATGGAGTAGAGCCGCTGAATGGTGCAGATGACGACCTGGGCATCCTTGGGCACAAAGGACGACTTCAGCCGCTGCACGGTGTAAAGCTCGGTGAAGCGGCGGTTGTCATCGCTGGGCGTGAAAGCCATGAACTCCTGCTCCGCCTGCTCGCCAAGGTTCTTGGTATCGACGAGGAAAAGCACGCGCTTGGCTTTGCCGAACTTCAGCAGGCGATAGACCTGCGTGATGGCCGTGAAGGTTTTCCCGGAGCCGGTGGCCATCTGGATGAGGGCGCGGAGGCGGGCTTCGGCGAGGGAGACTTCATTGTTCGTAATAGCGACCTCCTGACAGTCACGCAAGCGGAGCTCGGCAGCGGGGAGCTTGGTCGGATTGAGCAGCGGAATCTTGGTGAGGCGGGAGCGCAGGGAGTCGCCATCCTCGATCCAGCGCAGCAGTGTCTCAGGCCGGTGAAAGCTGAACACCTCCCGCGAGCGTGGCTTCGGGTCCGACATGTCCGTGAAGCGGGTGATCTCGCCCGTGGATTCGTAAAGGAAGCGGAGGGGCTGTTTGTTGCTGACCCACTTCAGTTTGGCCGTGGCGTAGCCAAGGGTCTGATCCTCCACGGTGGTGATGTTTTGCCCCATCTCCTCCTTTTTGGCCTCGATCACGCCGCAGGCCTTCTTTTCAACAAAAAGCACATAGTCTGCCGGGCCGGTGTCCGTGGGATACTCGCGAACGGCGATGCCGGGTCCGGCATTGAAGTCGAGCTTCTTTTTGTCCTGCACCTTCCACCCCGAGGCCTCCAGCATGGCGTCGATGCGGTCACGCGCGGCTTGTTCAGGGTTTTGATTGGCGGGAGGCATCAGGAATAAGGCTGGTATGAAAGCGGTTCTTAGAGGCTGAGGCAAGAACGGAAGACTGAAAGCCATGCCGCCATCTCTGACTGTGCCCTTTTCCCCGTCGGGGATTTTTAATAAAAGAGAGATTTAGCCTTGAATTAAAGCCCTGTTTTTCATAAAAAAATCGCAGAGGGGGCCATTTAGCCACCAGAGTTCATTTGTTTTTCAACCTGAAACACCCATGAAAAAGCCTGCTCAGCCACTCCTTTTAAAGCGCGTGCGCATCACGCCTTTTATCTCACAGGCCATCATCCTTTACAGGAGCATGTTAAAGATGACTCAGGAAGCCCTGGCCGAAGCCTCGGGCCTTTGTCTTTCGGCCATCAAGCGGCTTGAGAGAGGACGTAAGCGCGGGGGTTGGGCAGACTCGCTGGAGTCGGTCTGCGAAGGGCTGAAAATTAAGCTGACTGAGCTGATCGCTACGGCTGACCGGCTGGCTTCGGCATCCGCCGCAAAACAGGCCTGATCTTTTTTTTAAAAAAGGGGCCAGTTGTTCAATCGCCAAAACAGCGGGTCTGTGATGGAATGTGTGGCGATGAAACACACGCCACCCACCACCGAACTCATACAGGCCAGCCTCTCCCGCAAGGTGGCTGAGCTGAAGCTCAAGCATGGCGGCTGGGCCATGGACCTCTCCGCTCTGACCCTGGGCTTTGCGGACACGACCCTGGCGATGGCAGGGCTGCCCGTGGAGCTGGCGGCGAATGATCGGCTGAACGCCGAGCTGAAATTTGAGATGGCTCTGATCGAGGACCTGCTGACCGATGCCCTGGAGGATCTGGCGGAGCGCCGCAACGCTGGCGCAGACGCTGAAAACCAGGAGACAGACGCCGTCTGTCGTCGGATTGGCGCTCACAATCCCGAGATTGGCAGCCGCGATCTTGAGCTTGGCGCTCACAATCCCGAGATTGGCGGCCGCGATCTTGAGCTTGGCGCTCACAATCCCGAGATTGGCGGCCGC
>JBILPY010000392.1:0-4612 GCA_044373575.1 Prosthecobacter sp.
AAGCTAGGCAACTTGAATCACGCAAGTGGTTCCTGACTTATCGGAGCAGTGATCCGGAAAAACACTGTGCTGACTTTGCAACCGCAAAGTGGAAGCACTGTCTATTCCAGTTCCCTGCCCAACGAGGCCATTTTAAGGAACGGATTTTTCTCAGACATCATGCCCACCATCAATCAGCTCGTCAGATTCGGTCGCAAAGACAAAGCGACTAAGTCCAAGTCGCCCGCTCTGGCCAAGTGCCCTCAGCGCCGCGGCGTGTGCCTTCAGGTGATGACCCGCACGCCGAAGAAACCAAACTCGGCTCTCCGCAAGGTTGCCAAGGTGCGTTTGACCAACGGTTTCGAAGTGATCGCTTATATCGGTGGTGAAGGGCATAACCTCCAGGAGCATAGCATTGTGCTGGTCCGTGGTGGTCGTGTGAAGGATTTGCCCGGTGTGCGTTATCACATCATTCGCGGAACCCTGGACTGCCTTGGCGTGGATAAGCGTCGCCGCGGTCGCTCGAAGTATGGTGCTAAACGCCCGAAGAAAGGCGCAGCAGCAGCCGCTCCAGCCAAAGGCAAGAAGTAAGCCACACACTCCAACCGATTTTTCTTAACCTCTCTCTCTTCGATTTATGGCCCGCAGAAAACGCGTTTATGACAAGCCTGTCCACAAGGACTCCCGCTATGATAGCGAACTTGTTGCTCATTTGATTGCACGTGTGATGCAGTCAGGAAAAAAATCTCTCGCCGAGCGCATCGTTTACGCCGCCATTGAGCAACTGAACGAGAAAACGGAAACAATCGATCCTTTGGAACTATTCAACCGCGCAATTGAGAATTCAAAACCTAAGGTCGAAGTCAAGGCTCGTCGTGTTGGTGGTGCCACTTACCAGGTCCCGCTCGAGGTCAATGGTACCCGCTCGGAATCTCTCGCCATGCGCTGGATCGTTGGATACGCACGGGGTCGTAAAGGGCAGCCTATGCACCGCGCGCTGGCCAATGAATTGAAAGAAGCTGCCCAAGGTCAGGGTGCGGCTGTCCGCAAGCGTGACGATGTGCATAAGCAGGCTCAGGCCAACCGTGCATTCGCTCACTTCCGTTTCTAATCGCGGATTGTTACTCTCACGCTTTTCTATCCTCACTCAATTTTTCCTGTAGCAATGTCCAATCCGAACTCTCCCAACCGCGAATACCCACTGGAGCGCACCCGTAACATCGGGATTTGCGCTCACATTGACGCGGGCAAGACGACCCTGACCGAGCGTATCCTCTTCTACACGGGCATGATCCACAAGATCGGCGAAGTGCATGATGGCGCCGCCACGACTGACTGGATGGAGCAGGAAAAAGAGCGTGGTATCACCATCACCTCCGCCGCCGTGACGGCCCGCTGGAAGCAGCTCAAGGAAGCTGGCATCTACAAGATGCGCGAAGAGGAAGACATGCGGGTGAACATTATCGACACCCCTGGACACGTGGACTTCACCGCTGAAGTCGAGCGTTCCCTCCGAGTCCTCGATGGTGCGATCTTTGTGCTTTGCGGCGTGGCCGGCGTGCAGCCCCAGTCGGAGACCGTATATCGCCAGGCTGAGAAATATGGTGTTCCACGTATTGCATTCGTGAACAAAATGGACCGCACGGGTGCGAACTTCGATAACGTGGTAAAAGATGTTCGTCAGAAACTCGGTGCCAATGCCTGGCCAATCCTGATACCAATTGGTGCTGAAGAAAACCTGATCGGCCAGATCGATGTAGTGAATCAAAAAGCAATCATCTATTCGGATGATGAAAAATTTGGCTCTAAGTACACGGTCCGTGATCTCCAGGGCGATGAAATCGCAAAGGCCAAGGAAGCTTATGATGGTCTGCTCGATCAAGTGTGCAGCCAAGACGAAGAACTCGGCATGCAGTTCCTCGAAGAAAAGCCTATTTCTATCCCAGAACTCAAGGCTGCTCTCCGCCGCACCGTGATCGCCAACAAAGTCATCCCGATGGCAGGTGGGTCTGCTTTCAAGAACAAGGGTGTGCAGTATCTGATTGATGCCGTCATCGACTACCTTCCCGGACCTCTCGACATTGAACCTCAAAAAGGCCATGTCGTCGATGAACCAGAAAACGAAGTCGTCGCCGTCCCCGATGATGGTGGCAAATTCATCGCCCTAGGCTTCAAGCTTTGGTCTGACAAATTTGGACGCCTTGTCTTCTTCCGTGTCTATTCCGGCAAAGTTTCCAAGGGTGACACGATTTACAATCCCCGCACCCGCAAGTCGGAGCGCGTGGGCCGCCTGATCCAAATCCAGGCCAGCGTGCATAAAGACATCGAAACTTGTTACTCAGGTGACATTGCCGCCCTCGTAGGTGTGAAGGATGTCCGCACAGGCGATACTTTCTGCGATGAGAGCCTTGAAGTGCTCCTCGAGCCACCGACCTTCCCGGAGCCCGTTATCTCCATGGCTGTTGAGCCAAAGACTAAGGGCGACCAGGAAAAGATGGGCAATGCTCTCCAGCGCCTGTCTGAAGAGGACCCCACCTTCTTCGTCAAGACGGATGAAGAAACCGGTCAGGTCATCATCGCCGGAATGGGCGAACTTCACCTCGAAATTCTCTGCGACCGCCTCAAGCGCGAGCACAAAGTCGAAACCAATACCGGTAAGCCACAGATCGCTTATCGTGAGACCCTCACGAAGGAAGCCGACGGCGAAGGCAAGCTCGTCAAGCAGTCTGGTGGTCGCGGTCAATACGGTCACGTAGTTATTAAGGTTCGCCCTGGTGTTAAAGGCTCTGGTATCGTCGTCGAAAACAAAGTTGTCGGTGGCACCATCCCGAAAGAGTTCATCAATCCAGCCAAAAACGGCTGCATCGAGGCGGCTCTTAACGGCATCATCGCCGGTTATCCGGTGATTGACATGGAGATCGATCTTGTTGACGGCTCCAGTCATGACGTTGATTCGAATGAAAACGCCTTCAAGATGGCTGGTATTTTCGCCGTCAAAGACGCATTGAAGAAAGCGAAGTGTATTCTCCTTGAACCGATCATGGCCGTGGAAGCATCCACGCCAGAAGATTATCAGGGCGACATCCTTGGAGATCTTAATCGTCGCCGTGGCAAAATTCAGGGCATGGACACTCGCGGCACTACCGCTATTCTCCGCGCCGAAGTACCACTGGCGGAAATGTTCGGCTACTCCACCGCAATCCGCACTCTCTCTTCGGGCCGAGCCAGCTATTCCATGCAGCCTTCTCACTTCGAGCAGGTTCCCCAGCAGATCGTCGAGCAGATCGTCGAGCAACGCGGCGGCAGCAAAGCCTGATCCATTTAGCAACGAACCTACTTTCAAGTCGGAAATATCGCCATGAACAATCAAAGAATTCGCATCCGCCTCCGCGCTTACGATTACCGCATTCTCGACAAGAGCACTGCGGACATCGTTGAGACCGCCAAGCGCACAGGCGCCAAGGTCGCCGGCCCCATCCCGCTCCCAACGCGTATCGAGAAGTTCACCGTGAACCGCTCTCCGCACGTCGATAAGAAATCCATGGATCAGTTCGAAATGCGCACGCACAAGCGCCTCCTCGACATCGTCGATCCGACATCCCGCACCGTGGATGAGCTGAAGAAGCTCAATCTCCCTTCCGGAGTGGACATCACCATCAAGATCTAACCTCGACTCACTGACTCTAACAGGAGAAATCTATTATGGCACTCGGCTTGATTGGCAAAAAACTAGGAATGACAAAGGTTTACACCGACAAAGGTGAGGCTGTTGCCGTGACCGTCGTGGACGTCCGCGGAAACAGCATCGTCCAGGTGAAACAAAAAGCAGGCAAAGACGGCTACAGTGCTGTTCAGCTTGGCTACGGCGAACAGAAGGAGCAGCGCATGACCAAGCCATTGCTGGGTCACTTCAAAAAGCACGGTAGCAGTGTGAAGCAGATCGTGAAGGAATTCCGTCTCGAAAGCGACGCACAACTACCAGCAGCTGACTTCAAGATCGACGCCAGCCTTTTCAGCGCTGGTCAGTGGGTCGATGTGATCGGCACAACCAAGGGCAAGGGGTTCCAAGGCGTTGTCAAACGCTGGAATTTCTCCGGCCAGCCAGCCACCCACGGTCACATGATGCACCGTCGTCCTGGTTCCATCGGTTGCCGTCTGACTCCCGGTCTTGTTTGGAAAAATCAGAAAATGCCTGGTCACGATGGTGTTGATCGCGTCACGACGCAAAATTTGAAAGTCGTCCAGAGCCGTCCCGAAGATGGTCTGCTGCTCATCAGCGGCGCTATTCCGGGGAACAAGGGCAGCATCGTTGTGGTGCGTCCAGCCAAGAAGAAACCCGCCCCAGCAGCCAAGTAATCCGAGGAGGATCTGAATCATGTCCGCTACTATTCTTTCCATAGACGCCGCAAAGCAGGCGAACCTGAACCTTGTGGAAGGCCACAAAGGCAAGCAGGCCCTGCATGAGACTGTCGTTGCCTACCGCGCCAATCGTCGTCAGTGCAACGCACACACCAAGAACCGCTCGGAAGTCTCCGGGTCGGGCAAGAAACTCTGGGGCCAGAAAGGAACGGGAAATGCTCGTATGGGTTCCAAGCGCTCGCCCATCTGGTCAGGTGGCGGTGTTGTCTTCGGC
>JBILPY010000129.1:0-9130 GCA_044373575.1 Prosthecobacter sp.
GGTCGGGATGGTATTCCAGAAGAGCAATCCCTTCCCCAAAACCATTTACGAAAACGTCGCTTACGGCCTGCGTGTGCATGGCGAAAAAGACCCCGAGGTGCTCGACGAAGCCGTGCAGCGCGCCTTAAAGCAGGCTGCCCTCTGGGACGAACTCAAAGACCGCCTTCAGGCCCACGCGCTTGGTTTGAGCGGCGGTCAACAGCAGCGTCTCTGCATCGCCCGCGCCATAGCCACGCAGCCGGATGTACTGCTCATGGACGAGCCCTGCTCTGCGCTTGACCCCATCGCCACGCTGAAGATCGAAGAGCTCATCCACCAGCTCGCCCACGACTACACCGTCATCATCGTCACGCACAACATGCAGCAGGCCGTGCGAGTCAGTGACTTTACCGCCTTCCTGCATCTCGGCAAACTCATCGAGTTCAGTCCCACCGAGCAAATGTTTGACCGTCCGAAAGAAAAGCTGACGGAATCCTATCTGCGCGGCACCTTCAGTTGATCTCCATGTCTTCCGCCGCGCCAACCACGCCCGACAGCCACTTCATCCAAGTGGAAAAGTTCAACTATGCCTATGGAGACCACCAAGTGCTCTTCGATGTCGATCTCGATATACACCGCCAGGACATCACCGCTCTCATCGGTCCCTCTGGTTGTGGTAAAAGCACACTGCTGCGCTCCATCAATCGCATCAACGACCTCGTGGACATCGCTAGAGTGGTCAGCGGCCACATCAAGATCGACGGCTTGGACATCTATTCTCCTGAAGTCGATGTCATCAGCCTGCGCCGGAACATCGGCATGGTGTTTCAGAAGTACAATCCCTTCCCCCGCAGCATCTTTGAAAACGCCGTCTATGGCCTGCGTGTCGCCGGTGTGAAGGACAAAAAAGAGCTCGAAGAAGCTGCCGAGCGCAGCCTTCGTCTCGCCGCCCTCTGGGATGAGGTCAAAGACCGCCTCCACGAGACCGCCACCGGCCTCAGCGGTGGTCAGCAGCAGCGCCTATGCATCGCCCGAGCCGTCGCCCTCCAGCCGCGCATCCTCCTGATGGACGAACCCTGTGCCGCGCTCGATCCCATCGCCACTGCTCGCATTGAGGACCTCATCGCTCAGCTTCGCGGCCAGTTCACCTTTGTCATCGTCACGCACAACATGGAGCAGGCGAAGCGCATCGCGGACAAGACCGCCTTCTTTTACAAAGGCAAAGTCATCGAGTGCGACGACACCATGACCATCTTTGGTAATCCGAAACAAAAGCTCACCGAGCAGTATGTGACCGGACGTCTGGTGTAAGCCGTTGCCATGGTTTACAAAAAAGAGGCGCTCCGTGGAGCGCCTCTTGAGTAAACTGATTGATGGGGACAATCAGCGGTCGAAGAAGCTCTCTTCCTCGCGATCTCCAACCTTCAGATAGCGATAGTACACTTCAAGCATCAGTGTGCAGAGCGTCTGGCGATAAACTGGGTCAGGAGCGTCACCACCGGGCCAGTTGGCACGGCCTTTTTTGAAGCTGCCATCGGGCTGCTGGGCGCTGAGGATCTGAGGAAGGAATTGCTGGTTGTAGAATTTCCATTCCTCACCACCGGCTTGGAAGAAGGTCTGTGTGTAGTAATACCAGCAGTAGGGGTTGCAGTTCTTGTTCCAATCAAGTGGCTCGGCTTCGAGGAAACGATGGAGGAAATCGATGGCTTTCTTCGTGGCAGCTGTCTTGCCTTTGGAGGCTGTCTGAAGCGCCAGAGAACCGGCACCGGTGAGACTCCACTGATTGTAGTGTTTGTCACGATCAGCACCGCCAAAGCCACCATCTTTAGTTTGTTTAGTGAGGACGTAATCGACCATTTTGTCGAGCGCGCTGTGCAAACCGTCGATCTTCAAACTGCTGTTTTTCGCCGCCTTCAGTGCTTGGAACTGCCAGCCGGCGACGGACAGATCCTCGCCGCCGCTGTCTTTATTGTAGCCATACGGCTTACCAGCCTCAATGCCGCCGTAGCTCCAGGAGCCACGCTTGTTCTGGTTTTCGATGATGAGCTTCACGCCCTTTACGAAGGCGTCCTTCATGCCTGGCAGCTCTTTGTTACCAAGACGAGCAAGGGTGTACATTTCACCCAAAGCATAAGTGGCGATGCCGTGCGCATAGGTGCTGCCACCGCTTTTGATTTCTTCGCCAATGTAGCCGTATTCGTTCTTGTTGGAGAGTTCGATGAGGTAGTTGATACCCTTCAAAACGGTGTCGCCATAGAAGGGTGAGTCGGGTGTTTCGCAGCGACCGAGGTAGCAGAGGAGGGCGAGACCTGTCATGGCGGCTTTGTTTGGACCAGGCCAGGAACCATCAGGGTTTTGCTTGGTCTTGAGCCATTCGAGTGAATTGGAAACGGCGCGTTCGCACTCTGCAGTGCCACCACTATCGGCCAGTTTCTTCAATCGTTCCTGCGGAGAGCAGCGACTGCGCATGGACGGCGGCAGGCTTACAAAGCCCTGCATCCCTCCCATGCCCATGCCGGTGCCGAAGCCACCACCGGCTCCGCTTTTCCCGAAGCCGCCACTGCCCATGGAGCCACCGCCGATCATGGAACTGACGTCAGGGACATCCAGCAGGTCTGGAGGAGCATCCGGCAGCGTGATCGCGGAATTCGCGCTCGTGCTGACGATCTTCTTCATCGGCATGGTTTTGTTCAGGGAAGTACGCTTTTTCTGAGACACTTTATGCTTCATCTCGGCACTAGCCGCCGCTCCCTGCTGGCTGCCGCCGCCAGGGAGGAAATCGACCTGCTTCTGGATCATCTGCGAACTGACGACGATGGCTCCTCCGATGATGAGGATACCTGCGTGAATGGCGATGCTCAGGGTGAGCGAGCCCCCACCGACCTTGCGCCAGAGCTGGACGATGGGATTGACCCTCTTCGTCTCCGTGGGCACAAAGCCGGGCGGATGGAAGACGTGACCTTCTTCATGGTGTTCTGCTTCAACGATGGCTGGGACCACAGGCTCAGGCTCGGCACTGATGGCTGGTGCCGGTGGCACGATGGTGCTGGGCGCAGGAATGGCTGATGGTGTCGCGATGGGCACAGCCGCAGGAACAAGCGCTGGCTCGGGCATGGGCATGCCTTGCGGCGGTGGCATCATGCCGGGCTGCATGGGATAGCCCTGCGGGTAACCTTGCTGAGGATAGCCAGGTTGCGGGTAACCCTGGGGATAGCCTTGCGGATAGCCCATCGGCTGGGGATAACCCATCGGCTGGGGATAGCCTTGCGGCGGCATCATGCCGGGCTGCATGGGATAGCCTGGCGGATAACCGATCGGACCAGATTGATACCCCTGAGGAGGCATCATGCCGGGCTGCATGGGATAGCCTGGCGGATAACCCATGGGTTGTGTGCCCATGCCAGGATGTTGTGGCGGTGGGGTTGGGGCGGGCTGGTCAGAAGGTGTCTGCTGGGGGTCCATGACGGTGCAAGAATGGTTCTATATTCGAGATTAACGAAATCGAGAGCTGTGAAGCAAGCCAGGAATCACCTTTTTTCGCCCATCTTACCTAGCTTCCATGTATCAAAAGGGCCACCGCCATCCGGCGGACCAGATGGCGACAGGGTGGTGAAATGGATCTTCAGCACTTCATCAAAGAAGATGGGGAAGTGCCTCAGAACCGTGATTATTTCTCTTTGCAGCAATCTTTGCCGCATGTCTTGCCAGCGTCTTTGCAGCACTCGGCGCAGGACTTGCCTTTGTCTGAGCAGCATTTTTTACAGGCTTCACCGGCCAGCAGGTTAGTGGAAAGGGCGGCGAGAGCGAAGATGGAAAGGATTGTTTTCATGATGTTGGGTGGATATAGATTTTGGATTTCTTTGACTGATTTTCTCGGACTGTGGGCATGGTATGCCCGGAAAAAGCGGTGCGCTTATGGCGCCGGGGCTTCCGTTTTGGTGCAATTTAGCAACGTTTTGCCTGGAAGGATCTCCACAGAAGCCCGGAGACCTCAGAGCAGCAGGGCGCAATAACGCTGGTAGAGCGGCGCGGAGCCTGCGGGTGGGGAATGACCGTCACGGACGTGTTGCCGTGGTGAGTTTTCTGGCGATACAACTTGGAGCGGATGCTCCGGCGCGGCCCAGGTGAAAAGCAGAAGTTCACTGAGCAACGGACGCGGTGCAGCAATGGCGGAGGGTGTCAGATCGCGCTTGAGCGTGTCATCGCAGCATACACAGTGGCGCGGTGGAGGCGGAGCAGACTCAGCGGCACTCTCCTCGGCAGTTAGAAATTGACGACAGGCTGGACACGCAGCCTCATTCACAGCCTTCATCAGCCCCATCCAGCAGCAAAGATGCAGCGGCACTGCCATAAGCAGAGCGAGCAGGAGCTGGGTGGCAGAGGCATTCATGAGCAGCATCAAAAACGCTGTGTGTGACAACGTCCGATCATGTGAGACGAGCGCCCGCTTGTTATTCCAGAAAAACATTCCAGCTCAGGCACGAGGATGGAATTGCCGATGAACTTGCTTCAGCCGACGCTGGTCCACATGTGTGTAGATTTGCGTCGTGGAGATGTCTGCATGACCCAGCATCTCCTGAATCACTCGCAGGTCAGCGCCGTTGTTCAGCAGATGAGTGGCAAAGGAATGCCTGAGAAGATGTGGGTGCACATGCACCTCCAACCCGGCAGCCTTGGCACGTTCCTGGACGATCTGTTTCACGCGTGCCGTCGTCAGGAGCGTGCCGTGGATACTGAGAAAGACATGGCTCTGCGTCTTCGGCGAAACGAGGGACGGGCGGGCGTGATCGAGGTAAGATTGCAGCGCCTCCCGTGCCGCACCTCCCACGGGGCAGAGACGCGTCTTATTCCCCTTCCCCACCACTCTGATCCAGCCTTCTTCGAGGCTCAGATGCTCCAGGCGTGAGTTTACCAGCTCTGAAAGCCGCAGCCCACTGGCGTAAAATAACTCCATGATGGCCCGGTCTCGGCGATCCAGCGGCCCGTTGCCGGAGATCGACTCGATGAGTTGCCGCACGGTCTTTTCATTCAGCGTACCGGGGAGATGCTTCTCCACTCGCGGCGGCAGGATCGCCTCCGCTGGATCTCCCACCCGCTTCCCACGCGCCGCCAGCCAGCAAAAAAAAATCTTCATCGCCACCAGTTCGATCCGTGCGCTTGAAGCGGCGAGCCCATCTTTCTTCCTCCTAGCCAGATAGTCTGTGAGCAGGTCGGTGGTCACAGCCCCCACATCCGTGATCTCGCGATGCTCTTTTAGCCAAGAGGCCAATCCCTCAAGAACACGGCGCACGAGCAGTTGGTAGTTCGTGGACAGTCCACGCTCCGTAGCAAGGTAGAGAATAAAGCTGTCGATGGCGGCGAGCACGCCCGACTCTCACGCAAAGCCGCCCCGACGCAACCACCGCAATTTTCGAGCACTCAGGCGCAAAAACTAAGGACAGACACTTTCTGGCGTTTGATGATGACGCCCCCGCATGAATCTCCGTCCCTTGCTGCCCATCCTCTTCATCAGCCTGCCAGCCACTGCGGCTGACTTCAAAAAAGACATCGTCCCGATTTTGGAGAAAAACTGCTACGAATGCCACAGCCAGAAAACAGGCAAAAAAAAGGCGGGGTATGTCTTCGATGACCTCGAAACTCTGAAGCTAGACATCAACCCCAAGGGGGCCATCGTCCCCGGCAATCCTGCCGAGAGCCACATGTTTGTCGTGATCGCAGATGCCAGCCACGAAGCGCACATGCCGCCGGAAGAAAACCTGAGCCCCCGCGACATCGAGAAAATCCGCGAATGGATCACCGAAGGCGCATCACTCGACGGCAAAGGCGCGAAAATGACGCCTGTATCGAATGCTGGCAAAGCCAAGCCAGACCTGCCCCCCATCATGACCTGGACGAACTTCGAGGGGAAAAAGATCAAGGCCGGCTTCGTCCGCCTAGATGGCGACACTGTGATCCTTCGCATGCCCGCCAACGCTCAGGAAGTCCCTTACCCCATGAGTAAGCTCGACGCCGCCAGCCAGCAGCAGGCCAAAGACTCCGCTCAATAACCGGATTCGGACACATCAGCGCCTGGCACCCTTGATAACGAAGTGCCATCGGCTGGCTGAAGCCACTACACCGACTCAAAAACCGGGCAACAACCCGTTCTTGAATCCTCATTTTCAAAAACGAGAGGCAAAAAAGAACGTTTCTCCAAAAATTAAGGTTTACTTAACTATCCAAAATCATTAAAAGACGCGGCATTTGCCGCCATGACTCTCGCTCCCGACACCCTGCGCCCAGAGACTCTGGCCGACCTAGAGGCCAGCCTCGATCAAATGAAGACGGCCAACTACTTTCTCCGAGTAGCCCTCGACCAAGTGCCAGAAGGCATCATCATCATCGAAGCCGAGCCCGCCAACAGCAAGGGACCGCAGGTCCTCTTTAGCAATGCCACCGCTGCCGTCATGGTCGGTGTGGAGCCTGACAAAGGCCTTCGCGGCATGTTCCTCAGCGACCTCGCCGTCGGCGAGCTCGATGCCGCCTCCCTGCTTCAGAGTCTGAATCTAGCGATCGAAAACGGCGGCTCCCACGAGTGCGAGTGCCGACTCCAGAACTTTTACGGCCAAAGTCCCCAGCGCTGCCGCTGGCGCGTGCGGGCCGTCTTTAACAGCATGCGCAAGCTGCTGAACTACACCCTGATCGTCTCACCAGTCACCATCGTCTCGGCTGCCTCCGCCAAAACCGTGCCTCTGAAGGTAGACGACCTCGATGCCAGCTCCGACCAGCTCAAAAAGGACAACCTCGCCGCACTCGCCCAGGGCATCGCCCATGACGTGAACAACCTCCTCGGCCCCGTCACCATGCGTCTCTCCGACCTCGTTCAGAAGGTCGGCGGAGACCCCGCCCTCAATGAGGAACTCCAGCTCATCTTCAGCGGCCTGAAACGCGCCCGCCAGTTCACCTCCCAGGTCGTCTCCGCCTGCAAAGCCCAGCCTCACGAAAAGAAGCCCGTCGATCTCACCCCCATCGTCCAGGATACCGTCAAATTTGCCAGCGCCGGAGCCAACGTACACGTCAACGTCCGCCTCGGGCAGCACCTCCGCTGGCCTATCGCCGATGGCACCAAGATCAGCCAAGTGCTGCAAAACCTCATCCTTAACGGCATCCAGGCCATGCCCCAGGGTGGCCACATGGATGTCGATGCCGAAAACTTCGAGATCGCCCTCGGCCAAGACCCTGTCCTGACGCCCGGCCCCTACATCCGGCTCACCGTCCGGGATCGCGGTTGCGGCATCGCACCGGAAAACCTCACCCGTCTCTTCCGCGAATCCTTCACCACAAAGACCGACGGCAACGGCATAGGCCTCACCACCTGCAAGCGCTTCATCAAAGACCTCGGCGGCGACATCCGTGTCACCTCCCGGCTCAATGTCGGCACCGAGTTCACCGTTCTGCTCCCAGCCGTCCCGCCGCCAGCGCCCGAGACCGCCGCCGCAGCCTCGGCCAACAACGCCCCCGTCCCCCTCAAAAACGGCCAGGGCCGCGTCCTCATCGTCGATGACGAAGACGACCTGCGCAAAGTCGCCCACATGATCCTAAAGCGCTGCGGCTACGAAGTCGTCGAGACCGACAACGGCCAGGACGCCGTCCGCATTTATCAAAGCCTCGCCCGCACCGGCACCGCGCCCGATGTCGTCCTCATGGACCTCACCCTCCGCGGCGGCATGAACGGAGGCGAAACCGCCGCCGAGATTCTCAAATTTGACCCCGATGCGCGCGTCGTCGTCACCAGCGGCAGCGTCAATGAAGACGTGCAGATGACCTATCTGGAAAAAGGCTTCGTCGGCGTCCTGCCAAAGCCCTATGAAGCTGGCGAACTCACCCAGGTGGTGCATCGCATCATCACGATGATGAAGCGCTAGGCCGCCTCAGGCCACCGAGCTTGTTGCCACAGAAGCAGCAGCATGCTGCTCAGCCACCACACTCTGGAGCGATGCCCCGGTCACGCCGTTCACGGACACCAGACTCGCCACGCCGTAGCCAAATCCCTCCATCTCGTTCTGCCAGATCTTCCGGCCCGTCAGCGCATCCAGGCCAAACATGTAGCCGTTCACGGACACGATCAGCATCCCACCATCCAGCAGCAGCGTGACGTAGCCATTGTGATAACCCTTCCACTGCCACACGATCTCACCCGTCTCGCGTTGCAGTGCCGCCACACGTTTGTTGAAGCCGGTAAAGATGAGGTCGGAGAGTTGCATAAAAGAATCAGGCCTTCTCAAACGCATCCGCCACGCGCAGCAGCGTCAGTTCATCCAGCGGCTTGCCGATGATCTGAAGCCCCACCGGTAGCTGCTTGCCACCTTCCTCCGCCGTGCCGCAGGGCACGCTGATCGCGGGAAGCCCGGCCAGATTCACCGGAATCGTGAACACATCCTCCAGATACGCCGCCAGCGGATTGTCCTTCAGTTCCCCCAGCTTGTGCGCTGGCGTCGGGCTCGTCGGGCTGACGATCACATCCACCTTCTCAAACGCCTGCTCGAAGTCCTGCCGGATCAGCGTCCGTGCACGCTGCGCCTTGATGTAATAGGCATCGTAGTAGCCGCTGCTCAGCACATACGTTCCGAGTAAAATGCGCCGCTTCACCTCCGGGCCGAAGCCCTCCTCGCGGCTCATCATGTAATGCTCCAGCAGATCATTCGCGGCCGCACTGCGGTGGCCATAGCGCACACCATCAAAGCGCGCCAAATTCGCCGAAGCTTCCGCCGGGGCGATGATGTAGTAGGTGCTCACGCCCACATCAGTATGAGGCAGGCTGATCTCCACCGGGATGGCACCCAGCGCTTCCAGCTTCTTGATCGCCGCGTTCACGGCGGCCGTCACGCCAGCGTGGATGCCGGAGATGAAATACTCTTTGGGCAGGCCAATGCGCACTCCTTTGATGTCCCTGCCAATGGCCGCCGTGAAGTCCGGCACCTCGACATCGAGAGAGGTGGAGTCACGCACGTCCTTGCCGCAGAGATGGTTCAGCAAAAGCGCGGCGTCCTCCACCGTCTTCGTGATCGGGCCGATCTGATCCAGAGACGAAGCAAAGGCCACCAACCCATAGCGCGAGATTCGACCGTAAGTCGGCTTGATGCCCACACAGCCGCACAGCGCCGCAGGCTGG
>JBILPY010000282.1:0-5913 GCA_044373575.1 Prosthecobacter sp.
CAGATTCCCTGCCACCGCAGCAGCACTGCCGCCGCTGCTCCCGCCCGGGATGCGCTCCAGATCACACGGGTTGCGCGTCACGCCGAGGGCGGAGTTTTCCGTGGACGACCCCATCGCAAACTCGTCCATGTTCAGCCGCCCAAAGGGCACGGCTCCAGCGCCGCGCAGTTTCGTGATGGCCCCTGCGTCATACGGTGCCGTATAGTTCTCCGCGAGCATCCGTGAGCCGCAGGTGCAGGGCTCGCCGGTGACGTTCATGTTGTCTTTGATGCCGATGGGGATGCCGCCGAGCGGCTGGGAGAGGTCCGCCTTGTCAGCTTCCTTCAGCGCCTTTTCCAGGTCCCAGGAAAGGTAGGCTCCGATGCTGGCATTCTGCGCGTCGATGGCCTTGGCGACATCGGTGACGATGTCACGCGGGGAGATTTCTTTGGCGAGCAACCGCTGACGAAGAGCGGCGATGGTGGAGGCAGCGAGGGACATGAAAGGGAAAGGGCGAATGACGAAATCAGAATGACGAAACCAGAGAGATTACTCCAGCACCTTCGGGATCTGGAACTGGTCCATGGCTCGACGTGGAGCGTTCGAGAGAGCCTCCTCCTGCGTGAAACCGGGGCGGGCGATGTCGGGGCGGACCACATCAAAGACCGGCATGGCGTGGGCGCTCGGCTCGGCGTCCAAAGTATGGCTGCTGAGCTGGTCGATGTGCCCGAGGATGCGGGTGAGCTGCTCCTGATAATGCACCGCCTCCTCGTCAGTGAGGGCGAGCCGGGAAAGCTTGGCGATGTGGCGGATGTCGATCTGCGGGGATGGCATGGCCCGCTTTGTACAGCGGAGGGGCCGAGGTGCAAGAGGGGAACCGCGCAATGGCGGATTGGGCTATCCCACTTTCCCACGCCCATCGTACCGATGCCTCCACCCGCTGCGGAATAAATTCCGCGCTCCATGCCCTGCGCACCGTGCAGGAATCGCGGAGCGGACAGGAGGGTGATCGGGGTCACGGGCGCATCGACTGGCGCTGGATCGCTGAACTCACTTCTTCGCTTCCAGCAGCGCCTTGGCTTTGTCCGCTGTCATGCCCATCGTCGGCAGGTCGTAGCCGAGGGTGTCTCCGTTGGGTTTGAAGCCATTACCATCGGCATCGACGTAGATGGGGTTGTTGTAGGCGCAGGGGCGCATCTTGGCGTAGTCGCTGGTGCCAAAGCCGACCTTGGAGTCGCCGTCTTCGTCGATGGCGACGACGATGAGGTGGGCGTCCTGCTGGAGGGGGACGTGGAGGGTTTGCTCGAACTTCACGACGCCGTCCTGGAACATCTTGGGGTTGGCGGCGCGGGTGAAGTTCAGCTTCGGATCAGGGCGGCTGTTCACCAGCACCTGCACGCGGTCGATGTCGATCCAGTCGGTGCATTGCACGCGGACTTTGAGGTCGATGCCGCCCGTGGCGCGGTCGTCATCACCGGCGATCTTGCCGTTCTGCGTGGTGACTTCCAGGAAGGGCCCGGTGGTGAGCACCATGTTGCCCTGCTTCACGCGTGGGGACAGCTCGGCCCAGTCGATCTTCGCGGGCTCGTCCGTGCTGCTGGGGATGTAGCCGCGCCAGCAGCCGACGCCGTTGCCATAGACGCTGTGGGCATCGGCCACGCCGACGGCGACGAGGCGGTGCCCCTGATTCAATAGCTGCCGCCAGACGAACTCACGCACGGTGCTGGCCTTGGCGGCGAGGGCACCGGCAGTGCGTCCGACTTTAAAGGGCGCGTCGTGGAGGATGTCGGTGCCGGGGCCGTTCTCGGTCTCGGTGGCATCAATCATGCCGCCGACGCCGACGAATCCGCCATCGGCGATGCCGTCGCCATCGCGGTCGATGAACATGTTGCTGAGGTCGGGATGATTGAACTGGATGTAGCGATCGGCGCGCTCGCCCTGCCAGCGGCGGAGGGTGAGGGCGGTGATGCGTGGGTCGTCATTCCAGACGGGAGCGCCGCCGTCTTGGAGAAGCGGATCAGGCTCGAAGGGGAAGGCATTGAAGTGCTGGCGGCTGCCGGTGAGTTCCATGCCTTTGACGGTCTTGATGTGGGCTTCGAGGCCGAGGGCCTTGATCGTGGGCTCCCAGTCGTAAAGTCGGTTATGCTCGGTGGTGGGCGCGAACTCCAGATGCTCGACGGCGATGTTGATGAGCCGGCCATCGGTATCGCAGACGTTGTCGCCGCTCGGCGTGCTGTGATTGTGGAAGTCGCTGCTGATCCAGCCCTTGGTATCGACGAGGCGCTTCAGCGTGCCTTTGAAGACAAACTCCTGTCCGGCGGCGAGTGTCACTTCTTGAGCCAGATGTCCATACTCAGGTCCGCGAACGACGACGACGCGGTATTTCCCCGGCGGGAGCTGCTGGGTGAACTGGCCCTTCTCGCTGTGATACTGATCCACACAGCCATGGGCACGCCATTTGGGGCCGAGATTCAGCTTCGGCGCGCCTTCATCCAGCGGGGCAAAGTGGGCTTTGCAGGGGATGGACTGGCCGGACTCATCCGTGATGTCGAAGCGGATGCGGGAGGCATCAGCGAGGGCGACCTTCGGCGAGGTGGTCTCACCTTCAGCGACGATGAGGCTGACTTTGCCCTGCGGACGACCGAGGTCATCGATGAGCAGTTCAGCGGGACCGATCGGCAGCTTGAGGCTGTAGCTGCCCTCAGCATCGGGATAGGCGGTGAGCGTCTTCTTGCCTTCCATGACGGAGATCGCGGCCGTGGCGATCCCCTTGCCATCGGCTCCGACGATCTGGCCGCTGATGCTGCCCAGCTTCACGCCCTTCACGGCGCGGGCCTCACCCACGGCCTGCGCGGGCGAGGTGCCCACGGCGAAGAAGCGGGCGATGACGACCTCCTGCTTCGGCGCGAGTTCGATGGTGTCGGTGAGCTTCTCGATGCCCGTGAGGCTGAGGATGGCGATGGCGTAGCCGCATTTGTGCGCGGGATTGATGGCGTCCGCCCAGCGGATGTCGTCAGCAGTCTCGCCGGTGCTGTCAAACTTGGTCAGGTCGTCCTTGGTGCTGACCTTTTGCGCGGTGGCGGATTCGTTGCGGAAGATGGTGGTGATGAAGATGCCCTGGATGCCGTCTTTGACGCGGTATTCGTTGCGCTTGAAGACGCCGCCATTCTTCGCCGCCGTCTTCACGGACTCCACCGCGGCCTCGCCCCCGCTCTTCGTGGCGACGGTTTTCACATACGAGACCTCGCCATGACCGGCGGGGCCGTAACAAACGAGCTGATCATTGGCCGCACCACGCAGAGTCAGATCGTAGAGGCAGCCCGGCGAGACGCCATCGGGCCCGTAGAAGGTGCTCATGTTCGCCCGGCGCAGCGGTGCGTTGTGGGAGATCGTGGCCTCCACCTTGTCACTGCGCAGCACGAAGTCTCCACGGATGCCATCGGCTTCCTTGCCTTTGGGGAGTTCTGCTTCACGGCCGAGCGCGGCTTCGAAGACCTCGGCGGCATGAAGCGAGGTGAGGGATAATACAGAGAGAGCGAGGAGGGAACGCATGGGCGGGTGGTGAAAAGTGAGGGGCACCTAGAACGAGCCATGCAGGCCGACTCTTCCCGACGTTCCCGACACATTGCGCCGCCTTTTTGCTTCCCATTTCCTCCGGCTCTGGGTAGAGCGTTCGCCGTCATGAATGCCCGCATCGTCCTGGTCCTCGTCTCCTGCCTCCTCAGCCTCGCCACCGGCCTCGTTATCTCCCGAGGCAAAGGCGGCTCCTCTGCTGCGGTCAAAGGCTCCGGCAAACCGGTGATCGGCCTCAGTATGGACACACTCAAAGAGGAGCGCTGGATCGCGGATCGTGATCTCTTCATCGCCCAGGCCGAGGCGCTCGGCGCGCAGGTGGAGGTGCGCTCCGCGAACAGCGATGACACCCGCCAGCTCCGCGATGTGGAAAGCCTCATCACCGCCGGAGTCGATGCTCTCGTCATCATCCCGCACAACGGCGCCGCCATGGCCCGCGCCGTCGAGATGGCTCACGCGGAGGGCATCCCTGTGCTGTCCTACGACCGCCTCATCACTGATGCCGAGACCGATCTCTACATCACCTTCGACAACATCAAGGTCGGCGAACTCCAGGCCAAGTTCCTCGCCGATAAAATCCCCGCCGGGGGCAAGATGCGCCTCATCCGTATCTACGGCGCAAAAACGGACAACAACGCCAAGCTCTTCAAGCAAGGCCAGGACAACATCCTCCAACCCCTCATCGACGCAGGCAAAGTTGAGGTCGTCTTTGAAGACTGGGCCGAGGACTGGAAGCCCGAGAACGCCAAGAAGATCACCAACGCCGCCATCACGAAAGCCGGGCAAAACATCGACGCCATCCTCGCCAGCAACGACGGCACCGCCGGAGGTGCCATCCAGGCGCTGATCGAGGAAGGTCTCGCCGGCAAAGTCATCGTCACCGGCCAAGACGCCGACCTCGCCGCCTGCCAGCGCATCGTCGCCGGCACCCAGACGATGACCGTCTATAAGCCGCTCACCCAGCTCGCCAAACACGCCGCCGACCTCGCCTACAAGCTCGCCAAACGCCAGCCCCTCATTGCCAAGGCGGAGACCGACAACGGCAAGATCGCCGTGCCGAGCGTGCTGCTGGACATCGTCGCCGTAACCAAAGACAACATCCGGGACACCGTGGTGAAGGATGGCTTCCGCAAAGAGGCGGAAGTGTTTGGGAAGTGAGCCAGTCTAACTGAAGTCAGAGGCAGCACACCTTGGCGGTGGAGGGCTGTCCACGGCTCAGCGCAGCCATGCCCGGCACTTTTTTTCACTTCGCCGAAAAATACTTGGTAACGCCGCACCCTGTTTCCGGTATTCTTATACTGACAGCGCATCCACTGCCCCAAACAATGGGTGCTCCTGCCATCGTCAGAGACAACGTTAACCTGAAGCCACCATGCCAGAGCCGTTACGATGGAATTCTGTAAGTCCACAGACTGGGGAACCACTTAAGTGGAGTTCCCCGCAAGCCGTATGGAACGGATCCTGGCCTGAACCCGCCAAACAAAAAGCGCCCAAGAAACGCCATAAACCCAACCTACCAACTCCAACGAACCTCCCCACCATGAGTGATTCATTCCAATACATCGTCCGCCCCACCTCCGTGGGTGACGCCACCACCACCCAGGCCGTTTATCGCGGCACCAAGACCAAGGACGACCTCGTCGCCGAGATCATCCTCCGCCTTGCCACCTCCACCCCATCCATTGATGCCACCCTCTGCTGCTTTAGCGAGATCGTCATCGACTGGACCACGCAGGGCTGGAAGATCGCCCCCTGTCATGACCTCATCGGTTACCGCCTCACCACAGGCGGCAGCACCCCCACAGGCGCACCGGAGGATTGGAACTTCGACAGCATGAACATCGACCTCAATTGCCATTGGGGACAGGCCGGAGAAGTCCGCAGCCGTGCCCTCTTCACCGCTGAGAAAGTCGGTGAACAGAGCCGCAGCGCCCCTGTATTCGTCGAGGTCTATGACAGTGAGACGAAGGAGGCGAACCACTACGAGCCAATGAAGGGCCTCTTCATGCGCTTCAGCAACAGCCGCTTCGAGTTCAATGCCGCTGCAGGATGTAAAGTGCGCTTTCGTAAGGTCGACGGCACCTTTGTGGACGCAGCGGGTTACCCTTACGTCAAGGGCAAGACCGTCGTCTGCCTGCCGCCCACCGGCCTGACCGGCGTCGTCCACGTGGAGATCACCGCCCTCATCAATGGCTCCCTGCGCACCAGCGAATACCCCTTCCCGCTGACCTAAACGGCCACTCGCCTCTCCTCCCGGGCCGCCCCTGCCACTCCTGCAAGGGCGGCCCCGTTGTTTATACCTGCCGCTCCTCACACCTCGACCTGCCGCCCCTCACACCTCGACCTGCCGCTCCTCAAACC
>JBILPY010000393.1:0-4610 GCA_044373575.1 Prosthecobacter sp.
TGCCATAGAATAAGCAAGACACCCATGACACAGACCAAGACAAGCCTGTGCCCGGCATTCCGCCTGGCAGGCATCACCCTCATCAGCAGCGGACTGCTGCATGGTGCGGACACCCCGAAAGACAAACCCGCCCAGGAGCTCCCTGCCACCGTGGTCACCGCCACGAAGACAGAGACGGAGGCGGATAAAACCGCCTCATCGATCACGGTCATCGACCGAGCGAAGATCGAACAAGAACAGTACCGCCTGCTGGCCGATGCCCTCCGCATCGTGCCGGGCATGACGGTGATCAATCCCGGCGTCACCGGCAATGTCGCCACCGTGCTCACACGCGGCACCGCCACTAAGGACACTATGCTGCTTATTGATGGACGCCCCATGCCTTACAATCTGGCGGGCTCCTTCAACCTCGAAACCATGGCGCTCGACAACGTGGAGCGTGTGGAAGTCCTGCGCGGACCAGCGGCCAGTCTTTATGGCGGACGCACCATGGGCGGTGTCATCAATGTCATCACGCGCAGCGGTCGCGGTTTGGAGAAGCCGGAAACCACCGCCTTCTTCGAGGCGGGCAGCTACGGCACCTTCCGCGAAGGCGTGAGTACTCTCGGTGCCGCCGGAGATCTCGAATGGGGCTTCGAGGCAAGCCGCACCGACATCCAGGGCCAACGCATCAACAGCCAGTTCCAGCAATCGAATGCAGCGGGTAAGATCGGTTATCAAATCGCCGATGATCTGCGCTTCGATCTCGATCTGCGCTACTACACGGCGGATGTCGGCGTGCCCGGCAGCACAGCGGCGAATGATTCGGACAATCATCTGCTCACCGAGTTCTGGAGCATCTCGCCAAGGCTGATCTGGGACACCACGGAGAACTGGCGGCAGACGCTGACCTTCTCCCATTCCGAGTTCCGTCAGGTGGCGACCGGCTTCACCGGATTCCTCCAAACCAACAACCGTGTCAGCTCCCGCACCGACTGGCTGGAGTATCAAAGCACGGTCAAGGTGCTGGAAGACTGGACCATCACCGCCGGAGCCTGGTTCCAGGATCAAAACATCACGCGCTACAACGACAGCGCCCAGGTGCTCGACATCGATCAAAATCAGACGAACTGGGCACTTTTCCTGCAAAGCCAGGCCGAGGTGCTGCCAGGACTCAATCTGCTCGGCGGAATGCGCTACGACAGCTTCTCCGACTTCGAAGAGGCCGTCACCTGGCGTGCTGGCATCAGCTATCGCGTGCCTGTTTTGAAAACCCTGCTCCATGCCAATTACGGCACGGCTTACACGCCGCCGACGCCGCAGGATTTGACGCCCGTCTTCGGTGGCAATCCCAACCTCCTCGATCCCGAGCGGAGCCGTGGCTATGAGATCGGCATCGAGCAGCCGCTTCTGGATAACCAACTGCTCCTGAACGCCACCTGGTTCCGCAATGACATCGAGGATACCTACCAATATCTGCCACCCCTCTTCATCCCCCAGGCTGTGGGTGAAGCCACGACCAGCGGTGTGGAGTCCGGCATTCAATGGACGCCCTGCCAGTCCTTCAGTGCGAACCTGAACTATACCTACCTCGACGCCACCGATGACACGAACGATGCCCGTCTTGTCCGTCGCCCGCGTCATTCCATCAATGGCGGGATCACGGTGAAGCCTCATGACGACGTCACCGTCAGTCTCAGCGCTGTTTATATCATCGACCGCGAAGACTTCACCCCCGCCGGGCAGGCCGATGTGGAGGACTTCCTCAACGTCCGCCTCAGCGCCACCTGGTGTGTGACGAAGAATGTCGAGGTCTTTGGACGCATCGAAAACCTGCTCGGAGATCAATATGAAGAGATCCCCGGCTTCCCCGCGTTGGACACGGGTGCCTATGCAGGCGTGAAGCTCAGGTTCTAAAGGCTGCCTCCGGTGGAGATGCCTCTATCAATGCATCTCCACTGCGACCTCGCCGAGTCCACCACGGAAGTAGTTGAACTGGACGTTCTGGTGATCTGCCAGGAGGGACATGGGCACGCTGCTATCGACGAGCCGCTTGGAGATCATGAGCGCCGTGAGACGTTGGCCGAGAGGGTTGTCATGCTTGCCTGCGTGCCAGATGCTGACCTTCTCCGCCATCCATGTTTCTTTGGGACCAACCGTGATGGCCATCTTTGGCACCATGGTGATGTTTCCACCGCCGGAAGTGCGGGCATTTTGCGCCAGCGTGATGGGATGCAGATCGACGATGCGCGTCGCGAGCTTGCGATACTCCGCAGCTGGAGGCGGCTCGTTCTTCCATTTGCCGGTGCGCCGAAGGGGATCGTTGAAGGCCCAGTGCTTGATGTCGCCCTGACCGCCCTGCATGACGATGCAGCGCACGCCGGAACTCCAGCTTTTAATGTAGGGAGCGGTGTCGGCTTTCGGGAAATGCAACTGCGTGTCCGGCATGACAAGCTTCTTCTGGATGCGGTCGAAGCACAGCTCGCGGTCGGCTTTTTCAAAGGAGAGCGGATGATCCATGCTCACCTCTTTCTTTGTGTCAGCATCATACCACTCGTCCATGCCCCAGAAGTGCCCGTCCTTGATGGACATGCCGAGTTCATTCACGAGACGAGCCACAAGCGGGAGCTGCTCCGTCGGCCCGATGGGACCGCAGATGCCGGCTGGATTGTCCGGTGTAGCCTGCCGCCAGGCGTGGATGTATTCCAGAGCCTCGGCGAGGTAAAACTCCTCCAGAGTGTCATACATGACGACTTTAAACCCAGGCCGGGAGAGCTGGCGGAGATCCCGTTCCGTGAGACGCGCTGCGTCATTGATCAGGGAATTATCGAGCGTGGTGTAGTCCCACCAGTCGGGGGCGATGTGGCTGAGCTTGCGTGACATGGAGGTAGCTGAGGTTGGGTTGAGGAAAAGAAAGACGGGCGGCCTGCCCTTGATTTATCGAGTTTCGTCGGAAGCGGGGGCCTTGCCAAGCCCGCATCCGTCAAGCATCGAAGTTTTTTCCCTCGCCATTGCCAGCGGGCCGACTTAAGTCGCCGGGAAAACAAAATCCTTCCCATGAGCGACACGAACCCACTTTCTGACACCGGCTTCGGTGCAGTCACGAGCAACGATCCCTTCCAGGCAGCCAAGGCAAGTGCATTGAAAGCTGCAGAGGAACTCCGCGCCGCCGCAAGTCAAAAAGCCAGCGAGTTGCGCACCGCTGCCGAAAGCCGCGCCCAGCACTTCAAAGCCAGCGCCGAGCAAAAAGCCGCCGAGTTCAAAACCGATCTCCAAGACAAGACCGAAGATATACGCGCCTACGCAGATGAAGCACTCGGCCAGGCCAAGCAGCGCTGCGAGAACCTCATGACTGAAGCTGAAAATCTCGCTCGTGAAAAGCCGCGCCAGGCCCTTTTCACCGCCTTTGGCGTTGGCCTCGTAGTCGGTTTGTTGCTCCGCCGATAACCTCTTCTCGTCGTTTCCAATCGCACTCAATGGCGAACCGGGAACCGCGAACATCTGCCATCATGGACCTCGAAGTCTCCCGCCTAAAATCGCTCCTGCGTGCCCTCGCGCTTTATGGCGAAGCACGCGGACGGCTTCTCCAGATCGAGGCCCAGGAGGCAGGCGTGCAGTTCACTACCATTCTTGTGCTGGCTGCCATCGCCTCCGGTTGTCTCCTCTGCGGCTGGTTGCTCGCCGTGCCCGCCCTTGTCTGGCTCGTGGCCGAGTGGCAGGGCTGGCCCTGGTGGAAGGTCGCCCTCGGCGCTGGTGGCGTGCATTTGTTTTTCGGCCTGATCTTCCTGCTGCGTCTGCGTTCCCTGCTGCGCCGCCTTCATGTCTTTGAGGAAACCTTCCGACAATTCCAACGCGATCGCGAATGGCTCAGCGGCACACCCCAGTAAAACTCACGCCCAAGCAACAGGTCCTGCGTGATCTCGATGATGCACGCGCCCTGCTCGGCGTCCACGTCCACCTCGCCTCCGAGGAGTGGAACCCGCGCGTTATCCTCCGCCAGTCCGTCCAAAACCATCTCTGGGCCTGGGTCACGGCAGCAGGAGTCGGTGGTCTCCTGCTCTGGCGAGTGCTCATGCCTTCAAGTCGCGGAAAATTTGATCGTGACATCTCGGGCGCTTCCGATACAAAAAAGGGTTTTATGGCTCTGCTCACGCTGCCCCTGCTCGGCATGGTGCGGCAGGCAGCCGTAAAATATGGCACCCAGTTTCTCCAATCCTACCTGACCAACCAGTTCTCCAAGCACGCTGCCACTAAGGCCAGCGTGCCAGATGACCACTCCGCTCATGTCTGACCAAGCCCCTCAAGATGTCGTGCCCGTGCTGGGCTCCGTGGATGATTACCTCCGCTTCTGCATGCAGTATGATGCATCAGATCTGCACCTCGCCACCGCCTCCCAACCCATCTGGCGGCGCTTCGGCACCCTCGGTCCCATCTGGCATAACGGGGCCTACCTCACCGCCGAGGACACCCGCCGCCTCGCCTACGCCTTCCTCACTGAGGATAAAATCAAGCGCCTTGAAGAACGTGGTGACGTGGACTTCGCCTACTCCACGGACTTTGGCCGCTTCCGTGCCTCCGTCGTCCAGCAGCGTCTCGGCATCGACATCACCTTCCGTATCATCAGCACCACC
>JBILPY010000394.1:0-4602 GCA_044373575.1 Prosthecobacter sp.
TGGGGATTCACCCAGACGCTGGGATACTTGGCTCCGGTGACGGTGGAGACAGCTTCAGCGAGCACTTCACAACGGGCGTCGAGTTTCACGAGGTAGAGTTCGTCTAGGATGGTGAAGGAGCTGCTGATGCCTTGCAAGATGGGGTGTTGGGGTTTGAGGGCATGGACTTGGAAGTCGCGATGAGGCTCATGTTTGCTGGCTCCGCCGCCGACGAGGTCTTGATTGTAGGCGGGCCAACCGCGCCAGTTATACCAAGTCGCTGGATGCAGCAGGACGAGGCCGCCGCCGCGCTGGACGAACTGCATCAAGGCCTCGCGGAATCGGAACTGGCCGGAATAGGCGGCGTCATTGGCGCTGAGCACGACGATGTCGGCGCAGGGGAGTTGATCGACAGCGGTCATGGGATCGCTGGTGTAGCTGGTGACGGAGGGAAGCGCGGCGTGGATAAGGCTGCGGTCGTGGGTGTCGAAAAGGTGGGCGTAGTCGTGGGACACGCCGCCGCCGATGAGGAGGATGCGCTGCTTGCCGTGCACGGGATCGGCAGGCAGGAGCTTCGAGGTGGTGGTGGGGGTGTGGGTGGTTTTGGCGGTGTCTGGTGCCGGGCCGCCAGTGGGGGGGGGAGGGGCGAGTTTCCCATCTGCCGCAGGTGACTCCAGGGTGAGGGCGGCGACCAAGGGCGCGGCTTTTTTGCCAAAGCTGGTGAGGGTGATCTTGTCGATCCTGAGGCCAGGCTTGGCGAGATCACGCCAGAGGTAGCGCATCTGCCCCTTTGCCACGAGGCCGGTGGCTACGGAGCCGGGGACTTCCACCGGTCCTGCATGATCCGCGATGTCGATGCCATTGGTGAGGGTGATGGTCTCCGCCGAGCCATCGCGGTAGTGGACGGTGAGGGTGAGAAGCGGCTCCTTTTCCTTCATGGCGGGCCAGCCCCAGCCTGCCACGGCTCCGAGCAGGTGGAGACGTCCGCCGGGCTGATTCACGGGCAGTTCGATGATTGATGGCATGCTGCGGCTGAGGGCGCTGGCGGAGGCCCCGCCTTGCAGGACGATGACGTTTTTACCTCCACTGAGCTTGGCTGGATTTGGCAGCACAAACGGCACGTCATTCACGCGGGTGCGGCCATGTTGCTTCAGCGAGACACGATCCATGGCGACTTCTTTGCTGAGATAGACTCCTTGACGACCATCGGCAGTGGCGGCGGTGTCAAACGCGATGGGGTGAAAGCTTGCAGTGCGTTGTTTGGCCCAGGTGAGCAGTTCATCATGGGTCCAGGGCTGTTTGCGCTCAGCCAGTTCGTGCCGCACTCGGGTGATCTGGAGCGGGTCCGCTGGGGCCGGCCAGGCATGCCAGCGCTGGCCGATGTAGGTGAGGACATCGGCGATCTGGGCATCCGTGTGTGTGGCCTCCAGTGGCACCATGAGGCCCTCGCCGTAGGTTTGGCCGTTGATGGGGCCGGTGAGCCCTTTGAGCGTTATGCGAGCGAGTGCCTGCACATCGCCACCTGCGGCGAACCACGTCGATTTCGCCAGCGATGGGGCGAGGATTTTGTCCAGCGTGCGCACGCCTTCACCATCCGGCCCGTGGCAGGCGATGCAGAGCATTTCATAAACTTGTTTCCCCTTTTTCCCTGCCACTCCGAGGTTCTTCATGCGCTCCTCGCGGTCCTGATGAAGGATGAGCGGCACGAGTGGCAGCGCTCGTTTGCCGGACAAAAACTGGGGTGGTATGGCGTGGCTGCCCGCTGCCTCGGCAGCGCGGAAAGCGAGGAAGACCTGCGTGGCGACGTGAGCGTCTGCGTCGGAAACCATGGCAAGCAGCCGCTGCTGCACGGCAGCGTCTTTTTTCACCAACAGGGGCTCCGCGAGCTGGACGGCGGCGCGGCGCACACGCGGATGCGCGTGACCGAGCGCGGCGGTGATAGCCTCCGGCTGTAGAGCACCGAGGCCCTGCAAGGCCCAGAGCGCCTGAATGCGGGCATCGGGCGAGGCGTGACCGGCAGCCATGTTCTTCAGTGCAGGAACGGCCTCGGTGCCGCCGCGCGTGACGATGAGTTTCTGCGCCTGATCCCGCCACCAGCCATTCGGATGCGCGAGATGCGCGACGAGCTGCCCGGTTGTTTCATCGAGCATTTTTGGCGTGGGCTGCTTCGGCGCATCGTCAGGCACGAGGCGGTAGATGCGGCCATGACGCACCACCTTGGTCATGCCCCACTTTTTCACGCGCTCGTAGCGGGCCACCCAGCGTTCGAGTTTTTCATCCCGCCAGTCGCCATGCTTTTCCGCGAGCGAGGTGGGGAACCAAGTCTTCTCCTGAATGATGCCGCGATACATGTCAGCGAAATAGAAAGCTCCATCAGGGCCGGTTTCGGTCCAAGTGGGGCGGAAGTAGCCATCGCTGCTGCGGATGAACTCGCTTCCGGGAAAGGCATTGTGCGCTGTGCCGAGACCGTCCTTCCACTCCACGCGGGTCATGCGCAGCAGGCGACCCACCGGCTCGCAAGTGACCGCGCAGCCATACCACTGCGGCATGAGATGCGAGCGCAGCACCGTCTGGCCACAGGAGGCCGTGAAGCGCTTCAGCACGGCGCGGCGCTCCACGTCATACTCGCCATCGCTCTCGTCCCACACCGGACAGATGCCCCAGGTGCGGTCGTAATCCGGCGCGTGCTCCTGCACATTCAGCACCGGATAACCTGCAGGAAGCTGGAAGGAGTGCGCCGGATTGTTTCCGCCGCCATAGCTGCAGAACAGCCGCCCATCGTCGTCACGCGCCAGACCATACTGGCTGAGGCGGCCGCGAGCGTGAGGCTGCGCGGTGAGCTTGCCTGCATTCCATGTGAGGCGGCGGTCATTGGTGCACATGGTGTTGTCCAGATTCCACAGGAAGCCGCTTTGCTGGTGCTCGTTGTTGCCGTGGTCGTCCGCCCCCTGCCACGCGACCTCATGACGGTCCGCGACGCCATCGTGGTTGTCGTCAAAGTAGGCGTAGATGGTCGAGGACTCGGTGAAATAGATCAGCACACGATCCTGCATGGGCAGCACGGCGCGCGGCAGGATCACGTTGTCTATAAAGACCGTGCGTTTGTCCATGACACCATCTCCATCTGTATCCACCAGCTTCACCACTCGACTGATCGGCTTGAACTGGTCTGTGCCATGCTCGTCCTGCATGTAGGTGCGCCATTCGCAGACGTAGAGCGCCCCGTTGCCATCAAAGGCAAACATCACCGGCTCCTCCACCATCGGCTCCGAGGCCACGCATTGCAGATGATAGCCCTTTGGCACCTCGAACGTCTTCATCGCCTCTGCAGGCGGCAGTGGTGGATAAGTCACATCCGGGTTCCATTCGCCTTCAGCCTGGAGCGGCGAGAAAGGCAACGTGAGAGTGACCAGCAGCGAGCCGAGACAAGCGAAAGGAGAAGATGAAAAGTGCGAGGCGATCATGACATCGAGAATACGGATGTCCGCCTGACATCTCCATGAGCACATCGGGCGAGTGCATTCGCAAAACGGGCATGGGCAGATCGAAGAGATCGACCGGGCCGTCTATCGGCGTTCCGCTTTGGCCGTGATGCCCACCTTATTCCGAGCCGCATAACTCGAAGGCGGCCATCCGATGACCTTCTTGAACGTGGTGGAGAAAACGAACGGGTTAGCATAGCCCACGACCTCGGCGATGCGTTTGATCGGCCAATCCGTGCTCAGCAGCAGTTCTGCCGCGCGTTTCATCCGCAGGTGCACCAAATGCGCATGGGGTGAACGTCCCGTCGCCGCACGCGAAAGCCTGCGCAGATGCTCTGCACTCAAAGACGCCACCTGCGCCATCTCTGACATCGTCCACGGCTCCGCCAAATGCCTCTCCACCGCCTCCCAGAGCCGCACGACACGCGGATCAGGATCAAACGAGCGCCGAAACTCCTCCACGCTGACCAGCACCAGCTCCGCCCAGCGATGCAGCACCGGCGGCGGCGCACCCGCCAGCGCCGCTTCGCGTAGCCCCAGCACGGCAAGGCTCAGCGGTGCCGCATTCCACCGCGTCATCACCTGCATCCGATCCGCCGGCCCGCGCAGCACCTCAGCCCCCTCTGCCACACGCACCCAACAGTGGCTCCACGGGCAGCCTTTCTCAGCATAGAAAGCATTCAACACACCCGGCATCAACAAGACTGCCTGCCCCTCGCCACAGGCCTGCCAGCGGCCATTTAAAAACACCTGCCCACCGCCAGATAGCGTGGCCATGAAGTACGCGCCGCTCAACTTCGTGCGCACGATGCGATAAGGATGCGAAGTCGTCAGCACGCCCGCATGAGCCAACCCCAACGCACCAAGTGCCGCCACCACGGGAGATCCCGCCAGCCATGAACGGGAGGCACCCTTCGCCCCACTCACCCCGAGCGTCACCGTCCCCGCTGGACGAATGTCCTCCTCCTTCCAGAGTTCTGGATTGCATGAGGCTGAAGAACGAGCTGGCATGGGGTGATAAATGAAGGCGCACGGGAAACAACGACCCGCAAGACACCGCACGATCACGGAGATTCATTTTTGCTTCAAGCCAGGGGCTTTCGTCATCGGTCCAAACTCATCGTCCAACATGCCGTGTAGG
>JBILPY010000045.1:0-14947 GCA_044373575.1 Prosthecobacter sp.
GATGTACTTCGCCAGTGCCTCCACCGCCTTTTCACCGGTCAGCGGTTCGTCATATTCATCCTCCACGCCCTGGCCACGATCCCCATGGCACTCGGCGCAGTGCTTTTTATAGATGGCGGCACCCGGGTGGGGTTCCGGGGCAGCAGTGTGGCTGATGGCAGGCAAAAGCAAAACCAGCCACGCGAAACGGAGATGGGGGGGAGTCTCGATCATGTGGATAAAACTATAACCCTTACGTCCCGCCACTCTTTCATGGCGCGCTCAATGCGGCCGCAGTTATGCCTTCGATATCGAATGATCCCGCACTTACGCCATCTCGATGAAAGCCCAGCGCGCACATGTATTGCAGTGCTTCTTGAGTGAGTCCTTGGGGGCTTGAAGCCTGGGGGGCTACCCCACCGCGTATCAGTCCCACTCTAATTCACAAACCTTCGATCCTTTAGCCAGAACAGCAGATCAGCAAACCATGGGTGCTGCGTGCCTATGAGGCCGGTGCCGTGGTCGCCATGCTGGTAGAGGTGGAGTTCGTGGGGGATGCCGTGTTGGTGCAGTGCGGAGGCATAGAGCTGGGCGTGCTCCACGGGCACCAGCTTATCCTCCATCGTGTGCCAGAGGAAGACAGGCGGCAGGCCGGGCTTCACTTGAAATTCGCTGGAGGTCTGGCGGACGAGTTTTTCATCCGGTTGATCGCCGATGAGCATCTTGCGCGAGGTGTTGTGCGGTTTCGTGATCATGCTGATGACGGGATAGCAGAGGATGGCGAGATCCGGACGCGAGCTTACTGTATGGTCGCTGCCGAGGATCATACCGTCTTCGGGCCGGTTGATCAGCGTGGAGACGAGATGCCCTCCGGCGGAGAAACCCATCACGCCGATGCGCTGTGGGTCGATCTTCCACTTCGCGGCATTGCCACGGATCTGAAACATCGCCTCCACGGCATCCTGAAGCTGCGCGGGGTAGCGATAGCCTGCGCTGCCGAGTCGGTAACGCAGCACGAAAACAATGAGGCCCTGCTCATTGAGCCAGAGCGCAAAGGGCTCTGCCTGTCCTTCGTAAATACCGCTGTAACTGCCGCCGGGGATGAGAAGCATCGCTGCGCCGTTCGCTTTGGCCGGAAGGTAGGGCGTAAGCGTCGGGTTGTCCCTCGGGTTGGTGCCGAGCGCTCCTGGAGTTCCACCCGGCCAGAGAGCGATGGGTTTTTCGGCGGCGTATAGTGAAGTCCATGGCATGAGTAAAACGGCGACAAAAATGACAAGTGTGTTCATGGTTGGGTATGATGGATTTGCCCCCCCGCAGCTACTCCAAGACAGGACGCGTTAGTTCGCGCAGGGATCACCAACGTGGAGTGTGATCTGGGAAGCGAAAATTACTTCGCGTTGATCTCGATTCTTTTGGCATCCTTCCGCTTTTTGAGAGCGGCTTTGTTCGTGCCGGTGTCGGCTAGCTTGTCGATGTGCGGGGTCTGAAAGTTGTCCGCCCCGTAGCAACTGACGTCTCCGATACCAAGGTCATCCGCGAGAATGAAGATGATGTTGGGCTTCTTTGTTGGCGCATTAGTGGCGCGAAGCGGAGCCAGTGGCGCGAGCAGCAGGGCGGTGAGGAGGAGAGTTCGTGTCATAGTGATCCTTTCGGTGGCAGGGGCTGCTTCTCGTTGCGCTGCCACAGTTGGTTCACAAACTCCCCGCGCGTGATTTTTTCATCGGCGGGTTGAACGAGATTGAAGTTGTAGCCAGTGCAGAGTTTCAGCACGGCTCCGCTCCATTCAGTCGTGGCGGGAGCATCGGGTCGAAAGTCCACCTCACCTTGTGAAATCGGCATCAGGCCTAACGCGGCGAGTCGATTGATCGCGACAAAGGCTGCGTGATTTGCCGGAAGATCGCGGTAGGGCCAAAGCAGGATGGGAACGCCTTCGGTGCCGCCGCAGAGAGCGTGGCGCACTTCTTCGAGGAGAGTGCGATTTCTGGCGATGTCGCGAGGTTGTTGCTGATGTCTCAAACTGATCGTGGCGAGAGCGGCGGCGGCCTGGCCGATGTGGATGCGCTGGTCGTGCAGTCGGATCGCAGCGCTGACGATGCTGCTGAAGCCGACGTTGCCCTGTGCACCAATGAGGCCGTTCATTTTCTCCGGGATGAGGCTGCGCAATGGGAATACGCTGCGGTCGCTCCGCGTGTGGCTGCCGCGACCGGGCTTCTGGTAATCGGCCCACAGACCTGACGTGTCTTCGCTCTTGAGATAGGCGCGACCGGTATTGTGGAAGTCATAAACGAACTGCCAGGCGAACACGCCGTCTGGATACATCACTGGCGCGAAGGCCTCGCGCATCGGGATGTTTGCCTTGCCGTGGTCGGTGCGGCCATCCTGCTCGCGCATCATAGTGAGCGCCTTGAGGCGCAGGCTTTCGCGAATGTAGGGCTTTGGCGGCAGATGATCTGCGGTGCCGAACTCGGCGCTGAGATGAAATTTGCGCGTGCTGTTCGCGGTGTCGTTGGATTGATTATGCACGGCGTTCTGCAAAAAATGCAGCAGGCCGAGTGAGTGCGCCTTGGCATCATCGAAGATGATCTGCCGCTGCTCGCGTGTCATGAGAACGATGTTCTTGAGCGAAGCACCCGGCTCGGTGGCTTCCAGCGCGTTGGCGACATGCTTGGGCAGTCGTTCGAGCGGATAGTCCTGACCATTGCCAAAGCACAGCAGCGTAGAGGTGCGTCCGTCTTTGCTCACGCTGCCTTCCACTATGCGACGCATGGTCGTGATGGTTCCCTGACGGGCCGCAGCTTTGCCATCGGCGGGCCAAGGAGGCATCGCGCCCGCTTTCACCACACCATCCCATTTCAATTCACGAAACGCCTTCTGCGCATAAGTCGCGCCGCGCCAGTAACGGCGCTCGTCGTAATGCGGCGGCTGCGGGATCGGCGTCCAGTCATCGCTCTCCTCGATGATCAACGTCCACGTGATGGGATTCATCTCGTTCGGAGGATTTGCTGACACATCCACCTGCGCACTCGGTTCGCCATAGCGCGAGCGCGGGTCTGCGCCGACCTCGAAGGCTGCACCGGAAAGCTGCACTGCCTCACCCCAATCCGAAGCGTCGATGGTTAACTCCGCACGCACGCTCAGCTCCTGCTCTTTGTCTTTGAGCGAGCGAAATGTCATGCCGGTGAGCCGCTTGTCATCCTCCGACTTCATCGCGGACACGGGCGCGAAGTTCCGCTTCAAGGTCACCTGTCCGCTTATGATGTAAGGCTGCAGCATCTCGCGAAAAATTGCCTCCGCCTCCGCCGGACGAAACGTGCTCGGGCCATGTATCGGCTTCCCCGGCATTGGCGAGCCATACTTGCGCGTGTTGTGTGCCTCGATGCGATCCATCAACTCCTTAAAAAGGCCGAAGCGATGAAAAGACCGCTTCATTGGATGCCAGTCCGGCCCCCAGCCGATCTTCTCCACGCCCTTGCTTTCATCCACACACGCGAGACCCTGCTCCGTGTATTGCCCGCCAAGCCACTCGCCATCATGTACAATGGTGATCGACTTCACTCCCATTCGTGCGGCCTGAATCGCCGCCGCCCATCCAGACTCCGTGCCGCCGACGATGAGGATGTCGCTGGTGATTTCTTGTTTGGCTTGACCGTGCAGCGCGGCCAATGGCGCTAGCAGCAGTGCTGTGATGAAGGTGAGGGTGGGTTTCATGTGAGAATGGAGTGATCAATTCGCGCCGAGGTCGAGCGCTCGCCTGGCACCTTCAGAGGTTGCGGCTAGAACGCCGAAGCGCGCGCCGAAGGATTTTAGCAGCGGCACTTCTTTCGTCGGCAAGCCCCACGAGAAGGTGATGACCCGCACACCGGATTCCAGCGCCGGGACCAATGATTGCGGCTCGAACGCCAGCACGAAGTTGGCCTGCACAGGGCGATCCGTCAGCGCCCGCACTTCACTGATCAAACGATGAGCGTCTTCGGGCGAAGTCCACGTCAGAGCAAACGCCCCAATGCCACCAGCCTCCTTTACGGCAGCGGCGAGTTTTGATCCCGCGACACTGCCGACGGGTGCTTGGAAAATAGGCACACTCAGACCCAGCGATTCGGCAAAGGCGGTGACGTGCTGCATCTATTTCGCGGGCAGAAGTTGCGCCAGTCCGGCAGTCGCCCATGCCGTTGCGGCGGTTGAGAGGAACTGGCTCACGCCATGCGGGTCGTCATTTTCAAAATAGGGCTGCGTTTTGAACTTCACATGCGAAGTCGCCAGCCACGAGCCATCCGCGTACTGAGATTTCAGGAGGTAGTCGCGAGCACGGGGGATGGACGGATGATCGGCAGCGGTGCCAGTCTTCAGCAGCATGAACAAAGTCTGGCCGGTCGAATAGGTGTCGCTCTGGCCGTCATCGATTTCTGCCCAGCCTCCGTCAACACGTTGCGCGGCAAAGATGGCGGCGAGTGTGCTCATTTTCATCACGTCATTGCCACCGAGATGATGCAGGCCCCACAAGTGCCATAGCCGGTCCTGCTGCTCTTTCATGGGCGCTGTGGCCAGCCACTTTTCTGCCGCCGCGCGTGCCTTTTCTACCTGAGGACGCTGCTCGGGAGTCGCGTATTTTTCCAGACCCATGAGCACCAGCACGGTGTTGCCGATGAGTGAGGCCTGCATCGGAGCACGACGGCAGGAAGCCCGCCACAGGCCATCTTCCAGCTTAGGGGGTGCATTTGGTTTTCGGTCGCTTGACCGGGCTACACCTTGAATCTTGAGCATGTAGGTGACCATGGAAGTCGTGGTTTGGTCCACGGGCCGCTGGTCCAGACTCAAGGCCCAAAAGCCAAACGCAGTTGTGCCCGCGCCGCCAGCGAGGTGTTCGCCCGCGTCCATCGTCTTGATGCTGCGCGTGAAAAAGCGGTGCGTGTTGTCCGCTTGAGATTTCAGCCACTCTTTGTCCAAAGGGAAACCGACCCGCTCACCCTCCAGTGCCGCCACCATCGGCAGCGTCTGATGATGGCAGGAAAAGCACGTCTTGTTGTCCTGCCAATCACTCGCCGCCTGTTTCACGCGCGCCAAGCCACGCCGCGTGGCAGATTCCACATCATTGGGCACGTCTGCCCGTGCGTGGCCGAGGAAGACGGCGCACAACGGGAGAAGTAAGAGGGTTATTTTCATGGCTTAAGGTTGCTCAAGGCGCTGCGACCAGCACGCAGCGGAAGCCGTCACAGCGCCAGCGGCGGTCGGCGGTTTGCGAGCCTCGGAAGGAAGAAAGCAGAGGTGCGCGGGCGCTGCTCCCCCATGATGCCCCGCGCAAGACGTGCAGCTTCTTCTCGGCGTTGAGCCAGTCCTCGCACCATTCCCACACGCTGCCGCCCAGGTCGTAGATCCCAAATTCGTTCGGCGGAAAGCTCATCACCGGGGCGGTCACGGCAAAGCCATCGGCATAGCCTTCCACGGTCTTCTCTGACTTGAAGAGCTTCTTGCAGTCTTCGTCCGCGTAATTTCCCGCGCCTTTGATGGGCGGCCATTGCCGACCCCATGGATACACATCTTTGAGCTTGGTACTGAGGCTTTCCGGGGTGGCTCCCGAGACGGGTTCATATTCACCGATGCCCACGGCGACGCTCCATTCGCGATCCGTGGGCAGGCGATAGGTGCGCCCTTCTTTTTTGCCCAGCCATTCGCAGAACGCTTTGGCATCGTCCCAACTCACGTTCACTACGGGTTCGTCATTGCCAGCCCCCACAGGTACCGCTTCAATGACGGCGTTCTTCCAGGAAGCATCGGCGGCCGGTTCGCTCGCGGCATAGGCGGCGTAGTCGGCAAGGCGCGTTTCGTGGATGCACATGAGGATTCCAGTTTCCGGCACGGGGACGAACTTCATGCCCAGGCTGTTCGTGAACGACTTGTCCTTGGTGGCGTTTCCATCAGTTCTCTGATTTGGCAATGCGCCCGGCACCTTGTTGAAATCGAAGCCCTTCAACGCCTCGGCGGCAAGGGTGGAGAGGCGGTGATGCATCTGATAGACAAATGGCCGCGTGTCACCCACGCCTCCACCATAGCGGTTGCAGAGGAATATCACGAAGGTCCGCGAGAAGGGATCAATCCACAGCATCTGCCCGGTCCAACCGGTGTGCCCATAGCTGCCGATGGGGAACAAGGCTCCGCGCGCCAGCGTGTAGTCGTGCGGCGGCGTGCGATAGGGCGTGCTGATGTCCCAGCCGAGTGCGCGATGCACAGGCAGGTTCTTCGCATCAGGACTCGTGAGGCCGGGCGGGTTCTGTACGCTGGTGAAGAGCTTGACGGTTTCGGGCTTGAAAACGCGCACGCCTTCGAGTTCGCCGAGGTTCAACATCATCCGGGCAAAGCGCGCCATGTCCGCAGTGGTGGAGAAGAGCGAGGCATGAGCTGCCACTCCGCCGACGAGACGCGCGACGGTGTCATTCACCTTCCCGCGTTCAGGAAAGTCGGTTGGCGCGACACGTCTTAGCCGATCACCGCTCGGTCGGAACACCGTGTCATTCATGCCCAGTGGTTTGAAGACTTCGGTCGTGCAGAACTCATCGAACGTCCTGCCGGTGACGCGCTCGATCACACCACCCAGCACCATCGTGCCTGCGCTGCTGTAGGAGAATGCCGTGCCAGGCTCGAACAACAGTTTCGTGTGGCATGCCTGGGCCATGGCGTCCGCGTGAGAGACAAAGGGCGGCAAAGTGGAGTTCAGATTCACGGGCAAGCCTGAGCTGTGCAGGAGAAGGTGGCGAATCGTGATTTTCTCACGCCCCTCACCGGCGAACTCCGGTAGATGCTTGGACACCAAATCATCCACGTTCATCAATCCACGCTCCACGCACAGCATCGCTGCACTGGTCCCTGCCATGACCTTGGTGACTGATGCGAGGTCCACGATAGTCTCTTCCGTCATGGCTTCAGCGGCAGGTGTTGCCGCGCGTTGACCAAAGGCCTTGTGATACGCGACGCCATCGCGCTCCACCCACAGCGCCGCGCCGACGATTTGTGCTTCCTTGATCGCGTCCTCGATCACCGCGTCCATATCGGCGAGTTTGTCAGTGCGGAAGACATCCTGCGCGGCGGGTTTGCTTGCCGCCAAAAGCATCTGCTTGTTTTTCGGCCAGTCAGGATTCGGCAGCGCCTCCCACACGCGGAGATTGCGGAAGCTGGCCTCGGTGCCGACGCCAAGCATGATGCTGTGCTTGTCCGTGCCGATGAGCGGATTGCTCGTCGTGGTGCTCTTGTTATCGAGTGTGCCGACAACTTCATTGCCACGAATCTCCAGCACGACGGTGTGCCACTCGTTGAGCTTGATCTTCGTGAGTGCTTTGCTCGACGGGCCTTTTTCGCGCTGCTTCGTTGCGGGATTGATGCGATCGCTGTCATACGGAGTGAGGAAGAGCCCGCCTTGTCCAAGGCTCAGCGAGATCACGTAGTCCTTCGCATCTGTTGCCTTCACGAAGAGCGAGCGATACAGACGCCCCTCGGCGGGCACATCGTTCAATCGCACATCGCATTGGATGATGGCGTCCTTGAATTGATAACCAAACGATGCCGTTGCCGGATGATGCGCCTCGGGATTCTCGATGCCTTTGAACGTGCCATCGACGATCTCCCAGCGCCCGCCTTTGCCCGTGCCAGGACCACCGTTGTATTTCCAGCCACTAAAGCCACTGGCAAACCCGACAGGCTTGCCAGTGAAGGGGGTGAGAGGCTTGGTGAAGTCCTCACTGACCAGCAGTTTGCCGCGCGTGGTCATGAGCGTTTTGGACAGCGCATCGTCGGCGCGGACAAACACCGCGCTAGTGATGCAGATGAGGAACAACAGAGGTGTGAGGCGATTCATCGGGCTTGTCGTGTGTGAGTCGAGGATGCGCACCCTATTTGGCCGGAGCAGGCTCCACGCGGATCTTCCAGAACAACTCCTCGGGCTTCATGTATTCATCTGCGAGGCGATCGTGAACAGGCGAGGTGCCCTGCTGATGATCGATGAGCGCGGCGCGTTTGCTTTCCATCTGCGTTTTGCTGAGAATCAGGCGGCGGTCGGGTGGCTGCGACGGCGGTGCGCCGTGGACGACGTAGGTGAAAAAGTCGCCTTGGAAATTGGCAGCTTGCACGGCATCGCGGACATACCAAAAAGCCGCGCGATGATCGCCGTGCGTGTCGGCTTCATGCGTGACGTAGATTTCCTTGGGCTGTCGTTCGCGAATGATTTCCGCGATGTCGCCCACCACGCTCGCTTTGAGATAGGGCGCAGGTTTGCCGTGCCTGATGGAGTGATAGTCCGGCACGGTCACGCCATAAGTCTCGCTTTTCCGCGTGAACATCTGCCGGAACGTGGCGCTTCCGTTCATCGTGTAGATTTTCTCCAAACCTGAATCGGGATAGCCGAGGAAGAATAACTCATCCTTCGGCAAACCCAGCCTTGCCATCGCCTGCACCGAGTGTCCTTGGCGCAGAGCGCCAGCCTTGAGGAAATCATCAGGCCCGACTGCATTCTTGTCCTTCTTGCCGACAACAGCCGCGATGGCGGGAAAGCCATCACCACTGGTGATCACGACCACTCCCACCCGCCGGTGCTGCTTCAGCGCTTGAAGAATGATGCCCGCACATCCGATCACCTCGTCATCGGGATGCGGTGCAATCACCAGTACATCGAGCGGCAAGCGCTGAGTTATTTTCGGGGCTGCGTCCTGGGCTGGCAGTGATGAGTTGAGTTGAATCGCGGCTAGGAAAGCGAATGAAGCGAGGATGTGGGGAAGATTCATGGGATGGTGTTGAATCGCTCAGTTCTTCACCACGGAGTCCCGGTCGGCTTTTGAAAGTTCATCCATTCTGACGCGCAGCGTGGCGACTTTGTCCGGCATCTTCGCGGCGAGTTCAGTGGTTTCGTTGGGATCGGTGGCGAGGTCGTAGAGTTCGGTTGTTTCGCTCTTGGCCTCTTTGACGGAGACGATGAGTTTCCAGTCGCCGTCGCGCACGGCGCGGGCTTTGAAGCCGGGGCCGACGGTGTAAATCGCGCGGGGCTTCACCGGCTCTGTGCCGCTGAGTTGCGGCCAGAGATTGAGGCCGTCCCATTTCAAATCCTGCGCTGGGGTCGCTCCCGTGATCGCGCAGAGTGTGGGCATCCAGTCGCTGATTTGTGCGACTCCGTTAAAGGCGCCTGGCTTCAATTTCGCGGGCCATGAGAGCAGCGTGGGCACGCGGGTGCCGCCTTCATACACGCTGCCTTTCTGACCGCGCAGCGGCTGGTTGTTGCCGGTGAGTTTGCCGTTCGGGCACTGGTCATCGGGATAGTGAAGGTCGTTGTTCTCCACGGTGCTGCCGCCGTTGTCACTGGTGAAAATGATGATCGTGTTTTCGCGGCGGCCTTTCTTCTTCAGCGCGGTGACGATGCGGCCCACGGCGTCGTCGAGATGCATCACCGAGGCCGCGTAATGACGTGCCACAGCATCGGTCATTCCGGCGGGCACGCGTGCCACCCACTCGGCGGGTTCTTTGAGTGGCAGATGCACGGCGGTGAAAGGTGCATAGAGGAAAAAGGGCGCTTTACCACGCGACTCGATCCACTTCGTCGCTTCCGCTACGATGAGATCGGTGACGTGGCCTTCCTCCTCGATCAGCTTTTCATTCCGATGCCAGGTGACGGAAAACGGTCCCTCTTTGTATCGATGATTCCAAGGACTCACGCCGCCAGCGAGTGAACCATAAGAGTGATCGAATCCGAAGTGATTCGGACCATCCTCCGGTCGCGAGCCGAGGTGCCACTTACCCGTGAGACAGGTGTCGTAGCCCGCGCTCTTCAAGGCACGCGGCAGCGTGACCGTGTCCCACGGCAAAGCGCGATTGTTTTGCGGCGTCGTCACGCCAAACCGGCTCCAGCAACGCCCCGTCATCAGCCCCGTGCGGGTGGGGCTGCACACGGGCGCGACGTAATGCTGCGTGAGTTCGACACCTTCCCGCTTGAGTCGATCGAGGTTTGGCGTGGGTGCATTGCCGCCGTGAAACGCCACGTCCGCCCAGCCGAGGTCATCGGCGATGATGAAGACGATGTCGGGCTTCGCTCCTTCGGCGTGGAGCACGGCTAGTGAAGACGCTAGAAGGGTGACAAGCAGCGGCAGGGAGTGTTTCATGAGAAATGGCGAGTGCATGAACGCGGACTTCCGTCATCTTGTTGCCCGCACCTTCATGCGCTTACTCCGCCATTTCATCGTTGCCGCGCTCATGCTCCCGCCTGCCATCCCGGCGCAGGACGTGCATTTCAAGCCGCGCGATCATGCGCTTGGCGATGTGCATCCCTTCTTCCATGAGGGGGAATGCTTCCTCTACTACCTGAAGCCCGGCAAGTATGACGCCATGCTCGTGCGCTCCCGCGACTGGCTGCGCTGGACTGAGGTGCCGATCAGCCATGATCCAGTGAAGCCCGCCGACTGGATGTCGCCCTACTTTGTGCTCGGCGTGTTTCATGATCCATCCACGAAAATTTTCCGCAGCTTCTACGGCCACGCACAGGGGCGCATGGTCAGTTCCGTGAGTCATGATCTGCTGCACTGGGCCTGTGCGCCGAAGGAGTTCCACGTTCTTGCTGGCGACTACTACCAGCGACGTCGCGATCCCTTCGTCTTCTGGATTACAGGGATGAAACAATACGGCTGCGTCATGACGACCTGGATGAAAGGCCGCCCAAAAGAGACCTGCGGGGCGGTGAGTCTCGCCACCTCGCCCGATTTGCAGCAGTGGAAAGATCACGGAGCCATCCTCGATCCAGGCACCATCGGAGAGCCCGAGTGTCCGCAGATGTTTCCGCTCGGCGGACGCTGGTATTTGCTCGCGAGCATCTACGATCGAGCCGTGGGCCAGCCGGTGTATTGGAGCAGCACCTCGCCGCTGGGCCCGTGGAAAGTTGAGCCCGATGGCATGCTTGATGGCAAAGATCTCTGCGCTGCACAAATCGCCTTCGAAGGCGAAACACCCATTCTCTTCGGCTGGATTCCACTAGCTCCCGCCAAGCCCGGCAAGCAAACCTGGGGTGGTCATCTCGCGTTGCCTCGTGAAGTGCATGTCTTGCCAGATGGCAAACTCGGCACCCGTCTGCCTGCGAAACTTGGCAAGACCTTCGAGCGTCTGCCCTGGCAGTCAGAGATCGGTGAGTGGAGGCGTCTCGTCACCGAGTTCACCCTCACAATCCCTGAAAACTCGAAGGAAGCACGAGTGAGCATTGCTCCGCTCGGCGAGATCATCGTCAGGAGTGATCAACTCCGCATACTCGACACCGCTGGCGAATGCTGGAGCGAATTGCCTGTCGATTTACCCACGACTCAGCCCATCACCGTGCGCGTCTTTATTGACGGTGATATCGTCGAGGTCTTCATGCATGACCGTTACTCCCTCGCGGCTCGTTTGCCCGGCAGCCCCGGACCGGTGCGGTTTTTGCCTCAATCAGCGGCTGTGAGCTCGATGCGCTCCGGCGAGTGGCGTTTGCCAGACTGAGGTGCATTCCCGCTGGCAATCGTGCGAATCGTGATGGAGAGCAGGGCATGTCGAATACATTTAAAGAACTCGGAATTCCTGAGGACATGATCCGTGGCCTCGAAGAGATGGCCATCATCAAGCCCACGGAGGTGCAGAAGAAGGTCATCCCTTTCCTGCTGACGGACGGGGGCGATCTCATCGCCCAGGCGCAGACGGGCACGGGCAAGACGGCGGCCTTTGGTCTGCCGCTGCTGACAAAGATGAATCCCAAGCACCGGGACATCCAGGGGCTGGTGCTGGCGCCGACGCGTGAGCTGGCGAAGCAGATCGGCAAGCAGCTCTTCCGCTTCACCAAATACACGGACAAGATCTTCACCGAGGTGCTGACGGGCGGGGATGACATGGATCGTCAGATCGATGCGCTGCGCCGCCCGACTCACATCATCGTGGCGACACCGGGGCGTCTGCTTGATCTGATCGAGCGGGATGCGCTGACGCTGGAATTCGTCCGCTATGTAGTGCTGGACGAGGCGGATGAAATGCTGAGCATGGGCTTCAAGAAGGAGCTCTCGGCCATCCTGAAACTGGCGGCCATGCGCCGCAGCACCTGGCTCTTTTCGGCGACCTTCCCGGATGCGATCCAGCAACTGATCAAAGGTTGCATGTCAGCGAACGCGCACTCGATCCAGATCGATCAGGCGAATGTGGTGAACCGCGACATCGATCACCGATTTGCCATCTGCAAGCGGGAGGATAAGACGGCTTTCATCGCCTCATTCCTGAAACGTCAGAAGGAGGGCAGGGGACTCATCTTCTGCCGCACAAAGGCGGGCGCAGTGACGCTTTGTCAGGAGCTGATCGCCATGGGGATGCCGGTGGACGTATTGCAGGGTGATCTCATGCAGAAGGAGCGCGACAAGGTGATGCGCGCCTTTAAAAAGCAGCGCGTGCAGTTCGTGGTGGCCACGGATGTGGCGGCGCGCGGCATTGATGTCGAGGGGCTGTCCTTTGTGATCCATCACCAGCTTCCCGAGCAGCTCGAATACTACACGCACCGTAGCGGACGCACGGCGCGTGCTGGGAAGAAGGGCATGTCGCTGGCTTTGGTTCACCCGAAAGAGCGCTGGCAGCTCACGCAGCTCGAAAAGGAGCTGCATGTTCAGTTCCGCGAGTTTCGCGGCTAGCCATCACTGCGGCAGTTCTGTGTTCGCCACACCCTGTGATCCTGCGGGCAGGAGGTTGTTGGAGAAATGCATGCCTCGTGGCGTGTTCGGCCCGCCGCCAATAATGACGGCGTATTTGTAGCGCGGCTTGCCGATGCTGTGGACGACGTTGCCAATGATCATCACGTCCGTGAGTGGCGGATCGTCGGGCTGCTGGCCGGTGTCGAACTTGAAGGGCGAGCGTTCATCGCCCCAGATCCACTGCGCGTCCCCATGGCCGAAGTCGGAGATGATGTTGTTCGAGATGATGGAGCCGCCATCGGCGTTCTCCGCATTCGCGGCGGCTCCAGGCATGAGGCCGATGGCCCAGAGGCAGTTTTTGATGAACTGATTGCCGGTGATGAGCACGTTGCAGCTGCCGTGCATGGCTTTCATGCCCATGAATGAGTTCACGATGACATTGTTGCTGACGATGACGTGGTCGCTGTGCAGGTCGATGCCCTGCGCGGCGTTTTCGATGTGGTTGCCGAAGATGCGGGTGAGGTCGCTCACACTCGGTGCGGTGACGATGAGGCCGCTGCCCTGCTGCCAGTTGTCCGTGTAGTTCGCATCCCAGGCCTGCTGGCTCATGATGGTGCCCTTCTGCGGATTCTTCTTCACGTAGTCGCCGAGCTTGTGCTTCGCCTTGATCTCGGGTGTGGGGACGAGGTTTGCTTCGATGATGCGATTGCCCTCGATGAGTGTGCCGGTGCTGTAACTGACGCTGATGCCCGTGCCGTCGGAGCAATTGAAGGCGTAGCCCCACTCCGGGCTCTTTGTGCGGTCATCGATGCTGACGCGCATGTAATTCCGCACGAGGCAGTGGCTGATGCGGCAGTCCTTGCTCTCACGAAGGGTGATGGATCCTGCGGGACTGCGGTTGTCGATGACCCGCACGTTGTCGATGACGAGGTCGCGGCATTTGATGGCGATGAGGCCCTCCAGGCGCGTTTCCATCTTCCCCTCGGGGCGTGTCAGGGTGAGGTCACGGACCTCCGCCTCCTTGGCCTCTTCGATCACGATGATCGGCTGCTCCGCATTTTCCTGAATGATGCGCCCAGGGCCAAACAGGCCGCTGCGCTCACCGCGAATGCGGATCTTTTCTTGGATCGGGTAATCGCCCGCCGGGACGAAGATCATCCGGTTCGGATTCGTGTCCAAAGCCGCCTGAATGGAGGTGTAGGCGGTGACCGAAAGCTCGGCCGCTGGGGCGTTGGCGAGCAGGAGGGAGAAAATGAGATGGCGCATGAGTTGGGGGAGCACAGGCATTCCAGACATCCATCATCGACCTCAGGCGAGCACAGGCTTCACGAGGCTGCCGTGGATGTCGGTGAGGCGGTAGTCGCGGCCCTGGAAGCGGTAGGTGAGGCGTTCGTGATCGACGCCGAGGAGGTGCATGAGGGTGGCGTTCAGGTCGTGCACATGGACGGGGTCTTTGACGATGTTGTAGCTGTAGTCGTCCGTCTCGCCGTAGGTCATGCCTTTCTTCACCCCGGCTCCGGCCATGAACATGGAGAAGCAGCGCGGGTGGTGATCGCGCCCGTAATTCGTCTCAGTGAGAGCGCCCTGGCTGTAGATGGTGCGGCCAAATTCGCCGCCCCAGACGATGAGGGTGTCATCGAGGAGGCCGCGCTGTTTCAGATCTTTGATCAGGGCTGTGGTGGGCTGGTCGGTGTCATTGATCTGACCCTGAATGGCTTTCGGCAGACCGCCGTGGTGATCCCAGCCCATGTGGAAGAGCTGGATGCAGCGGACATCACGCTCGGCGAGACGGCGTGCGAGGAGACAGTTGGCAGCGTAGGTGCCGGGCTTCTTCACATCGGGGCCGTAGAGGTCGAGGATGTGCTGGGGCTCCTTGGAGATGTCCACGAGATCAGGCACGCTGGTCTGCATGCGGAAGGCCATCTCGTATTGGGCGATGCGCGCGGTGGTCTCGGGATCACCAAAAGCGGCATGGTCCTTTTGGTTCAGCGTGGCCAGCTCATCCAACATGCCACGGCGCATCTCGCGGGAGACGCCGGCGGGGTTCGAGAGGTAGAGGACGGGGTCGCCTTTGTTGCGGAATTTGACGCCCTGATGCTGGGTGGGGAGAAAGCCGCTGCTCCAGAGGCGGTCGTAGAGCGGCTGGTCGTCAGGCCTGCCAGTGCCGAAGGAGGTCATGACGACGTAGGCTGGCAGATCCTGATTCGCACTGCCGAGGCCGTAGCTGAGCCAGGAGCCGATGCTGGGCCGCCCGGCGAGCTGACTGCCGGTCTGGCAGAAGGTTATGGCGGGGTCGTGGTTGATGGCCTCCGTGT
>JBILPY010000395.1:0-4592 GCA_044373575.1 Prosthecobacter sp.
ATGACATAAACGCCCGGCGTGTGCGGCACATCGCGCAGCTTCACCATGAGGTCGGGTTTGTTTCGGGGGGCAGGCATGAGTCGGGATGTCAGACTACGAACCGCAGGCAAAGGCGGCAACTGCGAACTGCAAACCTGACGATGGGCTTGGGCTCAGAAAATGAGGGGCGGGATTGACGGTGGTTAGGCCCAGACTCTGGGCAATTCACCGTCTCCCCTACGCCCTCCGCAGCGCATTGATCAGCATCGATCTCGGTGCCCGCTTGGGAGAGGTTGGGGTCGTAGAGCGTGTGAAGAAGAAAGACTTTGAGACTTGGAGAGCGGCTGCGCCGCGAGACGCGCTTTGCGTGGAGACTTTGTGGCGAGAGACTGGGCGCTCAGAGTCTCCGCGCGCTTTTTCTAGTTGGTGTGTGTATGTAGGAGACTGGAGTCAACGGTGGTGCTGACGGCCCCCAAAGAACACCAGATAGCCAGGTGGCGGAGCTGGACCCCAGCGCCACGACCTAATCCTCCGGTGAAAGGTTTCGTCAGGACGACTTGCGGCGGCTGCTGCGGGGCAGACTGGATCAGGTGTGATGATCTCTTGTCTGGGGCGTTGAGACAATTCCAGCGTTGGAATTTCAAACAAGTTCCGCGATCCACTTTCCACAAGTGTGCGGCTGGAAGGTGCGCATGGCGTTGAGCAATGCGGCGGGGTCGGTTTCCATGAGCAGGCTGGCGCGATGCTCGGTCTTGAGGAAGCCGGTGGCGGTCATGTGGTCGAGGAAGGTGAGTAGGTGATCGAAAAAGCCCGCCACATTCAGAAGGCCGACAGGTTTGCCGTGGAAGCCGAGTTGGAGCCAGGTCAGCGTCTCGAAGAGTTCGTCCAGCGTGCCAAAGCCGCCGGGCAGGGCGATGAAGGCATCGCTGAGGTCCACCATCATCTGCTTCCGCTCATGCATGGAGCGCACGACGCGCAGTTCGGTGACCCCGCCGTGGCCGAGTTCCTTGGCCAGCAGGGACTCGGGAATCACGCCGATGACTTCGCCACCGGCGGACATCGCCGCATCAGCGATGATACCCATGAGGCCGACATTGCCGCCGCCATAGACGATGCCGATGCCCTGACTGACGAGATGCCGCGCGAGGTCAGCGGCGGCGGTTTGAAAGACGGGGTCGAGTCCGCGACTGGACCCGCAGTAGATGGCGATGCGCATGGCGGCTTCTCTTCAGCCGCTGGCGTGCGTGGTCAAGACTCAGTCCACGAGATCAAAAAGGCCGAAGGAGCCGGGCACATGGAAGTCAGGCCGCTCGGTCTGGGGATCGACCCACGGCATCCAAAGTCGGCGCAGGCTGCCATCGGCCTCGCGGGAGAAGTCAGCGCGATACACACCCGCGAGGAACTGCCGTGCGTCTTTTTGGATCACGCCCATGTCCCGCAGTGTGCTCCAGGGTAGGCTTCCGGAGACGGTGTAGTGCTCGCCCTGGACCTCGGCGGCGAGTTTTAAAGTCGGGCAGGTCCAGTCGAAGTCGATCTCGCGGTAGTGGCGGGCTTTATAAATGAGGGCTTCGGCTCGCGGGCTCATTTCAAAACCGTAGTAGGGGGCGAGGGCGAGATCCGTCGTGAAGAAGATCTCCACGCGGTCGGAATCCAGCACACGCTCCTTCAGCGTGGCGGAGTCATCCAGCGTCAGATCGTGGTCGATGCAGTCGAATCGGAAGTGCAGCGCCTCGTCATCCCAGAGCGCGCGGAACTCGGTGGAGGCGGGAGTGAGTTCCGCATTCCAGGGTAAAGAGAAGTCCGTGAGGCAGATGGCGTGGCTCCAGTCGAGCGTGGGGCCGGAGGTGCGATGGATGGGGTAGCGCTTCATGGGGAGAGTGGTCTTGACGGAGAGGGCGGGAGTCTGTCAGCCTGAAAGCATGGCTCGCAAATCCTTTCCCCTGATCATCGCCCATCGCGGCGTGAGTGGCCCGGCTGTGGTGGTGAGGTGGGGGAAAGGCGTGCTCGGATGACCGGCGTGTCGCGAGCATGACCGAGGGGGGCGACCGGGGCGAAATCAGGGATTGCAATCGCCGGGCCTTTGCCCAAAACTGAGCCTGTCCCTTGAGACATTGTTAATTTTCAAAGCCTTCTAGAAACAATGCCCCGCCTCTTCCTTCTTCTCCTCTGCGGTCTGACCGCCCTCTCCCTGGCTTCTTGTGCCAGCAGTAAATCGGGTGGCCGCGTCGTCAGTCGGAAGAGCACCCGCATCACTGGCGTTCGCACCACCGCCTACACCCACAGCGAGTCTGACCACATCATCTATGGCGCACGCAGCGCCGTTGGCAGCCAGCTCAAATTTGGCACCGTCCGCAGCGCCGCTGCTGACTGGTCGGTCTTTCCCGTCGGCACCATCTTCCAGATCGAAGGCACCCCTTATATCTACCAAGTGGACGATTACGGCTCGGCCCTCGTTGGCACGAACACCATCGACATCTACCAGCCCACCAAGGCGCACATGAACGCTTGGGGCGTGCGCAACGTGAACATCCGCGTCCTCAAATGGGGCTCCTTCTCCAAGAGCGTCGCCATCCTCAAAGATCGCCAGGCCTACGGCCACGTCCGCCGCATGGTCAGCCGCATCTCCCGCAGCTAAGCCGTGACCAAGGCCGAGCGCGCAGACCACGTCCTCCGCCGTCTGGCCGAGTTGTATCCTGATCCGCCCATCCCGCTGGATCACACGGATGCCTTCACCCTCCTCATCGCCGTCCTGCTTTCGGCGCAATGCACGGACATCCGGGTGAATCAGATCACCCCACGTCTCTTCGGCGAGATGGGCAGCACCCCGCAGGCCCTGGCAAAACAGCCTGTCCCCGCCATCGAAGCCATCGTCAAACCCTGCGGCCTCGGCCCCCAGAAGGCGAAAGCCATCCAGGCGCTATCCCAGATCCTCCTCGACGAGCACGAAGGCCAAGTCCCCGCCGACCTCGAAGCCCTGGAGCGACTCCCCGGCGTCGGCCACAAGACCGCCCAGGTCGTCATGGCCCAGTCCTTCGGCGTCCCCAGCTTCCCTGTGGATACCCACATCCACCGCCTCGCCCAGCGCTGGAAACTTACCGACGGCAAAAACGTCCTCCAGACCGAGCGCGACCTCAAACGCCTCTTCCCCGAGTCCGCCTGGAACAAGCTCCACCTCCAGATCATCTTCTACGGCCGCGAGCACTGCACCGCCCGCGGCTGCGACGGCACCACCTGTGAGATCTGCACCACACTGTTTCCCGAGAGGAAGCGGGCGCTCAAGACACGCAAGGCTTGAGTTTGCCTCCTCCGAGGTTAGCGGAGCGTAACACTCTCTCCCGTCTCCTCTTCTTAAAGTCTTCCCCCCCAACCATGCCCACCGAGTCCGACATCCGCGCCGCCCTGGCCACCGTCCGTTACCCCGGCTTCAGCCGTGACATCATCTCCTTCGGCCTTGTCAAAAGTATCGCCGTCGAAGGTGGCAAGGTCACCGTCGAAATCAGCATCGCCACGCGTGATCCCAATATCCCCCGCCTCATCCACGAGCAGGCCATCGACGTCCTGAACAAGATCCCCGGCGTCACCGAGCCGCGCCTGAACTTCGACATCAAAGAGCCGCCCAATGCCGCCACCGGCAGCGCCGACAAGCTCCCCAAGTCCAGCATCCCCGGCGTGAAGAAGATCATCGCCATCGCCTCCGGCAAAGGCGGCGTCGGCAAGAGCACCGTCGCCAGCAATCTCGCCGTCGCCCTCAGCAAAACCGGAGCCAAAGTCGGCCTCTGCGACTGCGACCTCTACGGCCCCAGTATCGCCCACATGTTCGGCAGCAACGAGCGCCCCTACCAGAACGAAGAGCAGCAGATCGTCCCCATCGAGCGCTACGGCCTCCAACTCGTCAGCATGGGCTTCCTCCTCGAGGACGACAGCCCCGTCATCGTCCGTGGCCCCGTCGCCACCCGCTACACCCAGCAGTTCCTCCGTCAGGTCGCCTGGGACGACCTCGACTACCTCATCCTAGACCTCCCCCCCGGCACCGGCGACATCCAGCTCACCATCGTCCAAACCGTCGCCCTCGATGGCACCCTCATCGTCACCACTCCTCAGGAAGTCGCCCTCATCGATGCGCGCAAAGCCGTGTCCATGTTCCAAAAGGTCAATGTCCCCATCCTCGGCATCATCGAGAACATGAGCCACTTCCTCTGCCCCAGCGACGGGCAGGTGTATCACATCTTCGGCAAAGGCGGCGGCGAGCACGAAGCCAAGCGGTTGGGCGTCCCCCTCCTCGGCCAGATCCCCATCGAAATGAGCGTCAGAGAAGCCGGCGACGAAGGCCACCCCATCGCCCTCGAAGACACCGCCAAGTCCGTGTCATCCAAAGTCTTCCACGACATCGCTACCAAGCTCCGGGCTGCGGTGTCGGTGGGGTGAGAGTGACGTTTAAAGAAAGCACCCATGTGTAGAGGCCTTCGAGTCGTTACTCATTTTGTAGGCGACGGCTTGGCTGTGATCGCTTCCTCTGCCTTCTTTGATTCTTTTTGGACTGTTAGTGCAACAAGGTCATCTGTGTCAGCCCAGCATGATAAGGGATAGCTCGGTCTGGCTTCCACGGATTCCTT
>JBILPY010000766.1:0-14934 GCA_044373575.1 Prosthecobacter sp.
CCTGGCCTTCATAAATGAGGTAGGCGCGGTCCACGATGTTGAGTGTTTCGCGTACATTGTGGTCCGTGATGAGAATGGCGAGTCCGGCGCGGCGTAGCATGCGAATGATGTCTTGGATCTCACTGACAGCGATGGGGTCAACTCCGCTGAAAGGTTCATCGAGCATGAGCAATTTAGGCTCGGTGACGAGGCTGCGGGCGATGGTGAGGCGGCGCTTTTCACCGCCGGAGAGGGTGAGGGCGAGGTTATCGGCAACGTGGTCGATGCCGAACTTTTCCATGAGCTGCTGGCACTGCTCTTCCCGCTCTTTTTTGGTGAAGGGCTGGGTCTCCATGACGGCGAGGATGTTTTCCCGCACGGTGAGACGACGGAAGATGGACTCCTCCTGGGGGAGGTAGCCCATGCCGAGACGGGCACGCTTGTACATGGGTTCTTCGGTGGCATCGGCTCCGTCAAAGAAGACTTTGCCGCCATTGGGCCGGACGAGGCCGACGATCATGTAAAAGGTGGTGGTCTTCCCTGCCCCGTTCGGGCCGAGGAGTCCGACAATTTCTCCTTCTTTGACTTCGATGTCCACGCCGTTGACGACGGCGCGGCCATCATAAACTTTTTTCAGACCTTCCGTGTGAAGGAGGCGCGCACCGACGGTGTGAGCTGGCTCCGACTCAGACTCAGACGCTGGAGGGGAGCCCGAACGGCTGTTGACGGGTGCGGTGGTCTCCTCCTGCCAGAGTGGCGGAGTGGAGATGGGGGTGCTTTTGCGCTTGGAGCGGGCCACGAGGGTGAGAAATCACTGTCCGTTGTTCGGGGTGCCTGGCTGGTCACCACTGAGGATGACGGTGCGTGGGCGACCATTGGTGCGGAGACGACCTTCTTTATCGAAGATCATAACGGTGTCGGCAGTGGTGGCGATGTGAAGCACATTACCCTTCTGCACTTGGGGATAGTCACTGAGGACGATGTCCTTGGTGGCACCGTCGTAGTCGAGGCGCTTGCAGCGGCCCTGCTGGATGTCGCCTTCGAGGCTGCGCTTTTCGATGATGACCATGGGGCCGCGGGCGATGGCTTTTTTGATCGGGGGATCTTTGTCGTCCTTCTTGCCGCCTTTGAGAAGTAGAGGGTTGTTCGGGGCTGCAGGTGATCCTTTTTGGGTCTGGACGCCTTCTTCTTTGACCATGTGGACTTCGAGTTCCTCGCACTCGATATAAAAATCAGGATGACGGGCACGAACGTGGCCACTGTAGATGAAGACAGCGGTGTTGAGGTCGAAGTCGCTGCGATCAGCTTCAATGATGATGGTGGGCGCACCTTTGGCCGTGGCGCTGGGGGTCAATGGAGGGAGCGCGCCTGGAGCAGGGCCTGCGGGAGCGGACGGTGGCTGGTCTTGGACGACTGGAGCGGGAGCGGGCGCTACTGCAGGCGGTGGATTGGCGGTCTGCCCACCGATCATGCCCTGGACTTGCGGGAGAGCGCTGCCTGCAGCGGCTTTGGCGGCCTCGATGGTCTGGGCGCGTGCCTCGGGTGTTTGGAGGGCGGCTTTGGCGGCATCGGTGACGCCGGGAGGGAGATTTTTGAGAAGTTCTTTGGCCGTGGCTTTGGCGCGGTCAAGTTCACCACTTTTCTGGGCTGCACGCAGACGTTCAGCAGCCTGTTCAAGCTGCTTTTTCGTGTCGCCATTACTGGGGGCGGAGAGTCGGCTGGCGCCCTGCCCATGCAGGGACATGAAGCATCCAAACTGGAGGAGAATCAGGAGGTGGAGGGTTTTCATGTCAGTTCGCGGCCTTGGCGGGTTGGTCGGTCTTGGAATCGTGCGAGACGGTGCCTGTGTCAAAGATCAATGTGCGGACGCGCCCGCTCATGCTGCCGATGGAAGTGCGGGTGTCGAAGACGAGTGAGTCGGCGGAGGTTTGCAAATCGGTGCGGGTCACGGTGCAGCGTTCGCCGCTGCGGAGGAGGTGGTCAGTGAGGTGAAAAGTGGCGCTGGGGAGGTCGATACGCATGTTTTGTGCGGGACCGTCACCAAAGATGTGGATGCTGGCCTCAGTGGCCTGGAGGCGCTCTTCGTCGATTCGGGTGAGCGTGACGGCGTGAAGTTCGGAGGTCTTTTTTCCCGCTTGGTCAAAGGAGGGAATGATGACACCGCGGTTGATGAAACCTGCGGGGATCATTTTCCCAAAGGCGGCCATGGAGCTTTCGGGAGCGGCGTCCTGGGAAAGCAGTCCTATGTTGCTGGCGAGGAGCGCCAAGGCTGCCACGAGGCAGTGGCGAATGAGACGATAGGAAACGCGGGACATATCACTGACCCTCCTGGACGAGGGCGTGGATTTGGCGGAGCTGGCTGAGCACCTGGGGGAGTTCGGCGAGGGGGATTTGATTGGGGCCATCGGAGAGCGCTTTGGCGGGCTCGGGATGAGTTTCGATGAACACGCCATCACAACCTGTGGCGACGGCAGCCCGCGCGAGGACGGGGGCGAGCTTGCCATCTCCGCCGGTGGTGGTACCGAGGCCACCAGGACGCTGCACGGAGTGGGTGGCATCAAAGATGACGCGGAAGCCGAGCTCACGCATCCAGTAGAGGGAACGCATGTCGGCGACGAGATTTTGGTAACCAAAGGTGGTGCCGCGTTCGGTGAAGAGGAAGTTCTGGCAACGAACGGACTGGAGCTTTTCAGCAATATTTTTGACATCCCAGGGGGCCATGAACTGGCCTTTTTTGACGTTCACGGCACGTCCAGTCTCGCCAGCCGTGAGGATGAGATCCGTCTGGCGGGAGAGGAAAGCCGGGATCTGGAGGAGATCGATGTATTCAGCGGCAATTTTTGCCTCCTCCGGGGAATGAATATCTGTGGTAACGGGGACGCCGAGCTTCTGGCCGACGCGCTGGAGGAGCTGGCAGCCTGCTTTGACGCCGATGCCGCGATATGAACTACCGGCGCTGCGGTTGGCTTTGTCGTAGGAGGCTTTGAAGATCCACTTCAGACGCAGGCTGTTAGCGAGGGCCCCCAGACGATCGGCCATGTCCCAGATGAAATCTTCACTCTCGATGACACAGGGTCCGAGGATGAATAATGGCTCTGAGCCATCAACGGAGACGGAGCCGACCTGAACCACCGGGAGCGAAAACATGCGAGGACTGTGAGGGGATGGGCATCGGCCTCATGCCGATGCTGAGCTGACGCTAGCAAGCACACGCGGGCCTGACAACAGGCAAGAAAAAAGCAGGCCTGATTTTCATCGGGCCTGCTCTGAGGTGGGGGATCAATGAACCGTGGAACCAGCGACTGGTTTGAAGGTGACGATGCCGGAGGTGCGTGGCGAGGTCGCTGTCGTCGTCGTGGGTGCCACGATATTTTGCGGCATTTGATCAATGAGGAAGTGGCCAGTGCCGAACTCGGTCGTCGTGGTTTCATCGACGCGGGCGCGGATGATAAGCCCCAGGTAGCTAACCGAACGCTTTACGATGGGGGGCGACTGACCGCTGACGGGATTGTTGTCCTCCAGGGCAAATTTACCGTTAAAGGCACCCGTGGCTGCGTTCACAGCAAGGCTGGTGCCGGCTGGATTCACGACGGCAGGGGTGAGCGTTTTCTTCGGCACGGTGATTTTACTGGCTGCGCCGATGCTGACCGTGATGTCTGGATTGTCAGTTGTCGCAACATCGCCGGCATCGATAGGCGAATTTTCAGTGTCTCCATCTTCACTGAACATGAGCTCGGCATTGTTGGAGACACCAGCCGTTGTGTCGATACCCATGAGGACAGTGGTGCTGCCTTTGATCGGCGGAATGTAGCGGCCGCCGATGATGGTAAGATTGACCGGCGTGGTGACGGTGGCAGCGGGAACTCCGGCAAGAACCTGAGTCGTGCCGAATCCGGAGCGATAGACTCGGGCTTTGCTGGTGGCTGCGGGGTCTGGAGCGCGGACGTGGGAGACGATACCGGTCACATCGTTATCTGCCGGATTCGGCACAGTGCGTGTGACGATCTGGATGTTCTCGATCTCCGGTGTGGTGGAGTCATCACTGAGGACAGAGCCTTTGGTGGCCGTCTTGTAGAGTGTCTGGAAGAGGAAGAGCTGTCCGGTGGGGCCGACATACGAGCTACTGGTGAGCGTCTCGCCATCCGAGGTGCGGCCCGCGAGCTTGTAGGTCCCAGCAGCGGCGACGGTGATGGAGGCATAACCCGCACCCTGCGGCACTGCGGCACTGTTACCAATTAGGGGTGCACCGTCCGGTAGGCAGAGGGCGATGTTGTAGAGGCCGACATACTCGGTGGGCAGGTGGGAGACGTTTGCCACGGCTTTGGCAGCCCAGTTATTCCGCCAACCGGTGAAGGCGACGCTGCCCGCGCTCGAAGTAATGGTAGCATCAGTGATGGTTACAACGGGTGGTGCAGCGGGGACGACCACAGCGGGCACGACGATGGCAAGCTTGAAGCTCAGGGTAAGCGCCGGGTCTGTCTTCGTGGCAGGGACGATGACGGTGGCCGTGGGTGTGCCAGTCAGGGCACCTGTGCTGTCCACGTTCATCATGAAGTTCCCCTTGAAGGCGCGGGCGGCGGTGCTGCCGAGGGTGATTTTTCCCGAGAGGGCACCGAGGGTGGTGATTGTCATTTCAAAGCGACCACCGAGATTGCCGTTCATCACCTGACTGCGAGCCACGGGTCCGGAGAAGGTGCCGGGAACGCCGAAAGGCAGAGGATGAATGGTGATGGTGGACTGGAGCTTCTCGGAATCCCCAAACAGGTTGGTGGCCCAGGTGGTGATGGTGATGCGGCCCGGAGCAGATGCCTTGGTAGGATAGCCACTGATGACACCGGTGGTCTTGTCGAACGTCAGACCTGCAGGCAGGCCTGTGACGTTGTAGCTGACGGGGGTACGGCTGCGAGCCTCCGCCTCAGTGAAGGACACGGAGGTCGTGCGATCAGCGAGGTTGACGTCGATGGTGTCATTGTAGAGTCCACCGATGACGCCTGGATTGAGAACGGCAGGAGTGTTGTTGACGGGAACTTTGTCGTAAACACGGACATCGTAGAAGCAGCCGATCACACTCGTGCCGTCTGGTCCGGTGACTTCGCAAACATAGAGGCCATCATCCTCCATCACCGCGTTGGTGACTTTGAGGATATTGGTGGCAATGCCTGTGTAGGTTTCGCCCTCGAATCGTGCAGCTTCGGTATCGATGGCTGTATCCTCAGGAACGAGAACGACCTGGGGCTCTCCGCCTTCTTCTTCAGGCGGGATGGTTTCCTCCACATAAGCGCGCTTGTACCACTTGTAGGTGACATTAGTTTTCGTACCACGACCGACGTTGGCCGTGAGGGAAAAGCTGGGGGCGCCAACCTTCACAGGCACCATGCGTGTGGTGTCGTCCACCACGACGATCTCAGCGAAAGCCGGAGGAGCCGGAATAGTGACTTTCGTGGTAGTCGTGTTGGACACTTCAATGGAGTAGCTTCCACCATTGGCGAGGGTGACGGGGTTCAGCGAATAAGCAGCTGTGGTGGCTCCAGCGATTGTCTTGCCGTTGTTTTTCCACGCATAACGCAGTTCCGGGCGCCCCCCGGCAGTGACACCCATGCTAAAGGCCTGACCGGCGAGCAGGGTACGACTGAGGACGGTGTGGCTGGACACGACTGGAGCCGGGTTGAGGACAGGAAGGCTGAGGCTGTTGCTCTGCACACCGCCGGGACTGACGGGATTCGAAACACGGCAATAGTAAATGTCCGGTGAGGCCAGGATGGTGGAATTGTTCACCACAAAGGAACTGCTGGAGCTCACCTGCACCGGCGGGTTGGCACCTGTTACCCGGAACCACTGATAAACGAGAGGCTCCTCACCCGAGGCACTGACGCTGAAGGTGATGTTTTCCCCCTGATACGTAGGCCCAGGATCGCGTGTGCGGGTAGCAATGACATTGGTGACAGCATCACGCACAATGATGGTGGCTATGTTGCTATTAACCTGGAGATCGGGATTGGCCGTTGAAACGAAGTGGCAGAAATAGCCACCTTGGTCAGCCTCTGAAATTTCCGCGATGGTGAAGGTGCTCTTGAATTTGTTCACCTGAGCTGGCACGGCAATCGCAGGCAGGGTGGCGACAAAAGTGTCCATTGTTCCGACACGCTTAGTCCATACTGCGGTGTAGGGACCAGGACCGGTGACGATGCAATTGAGTTCAAGAGGTGCTCCTGGCGTCTTGATCTCTGAAACCGGATGATCTCCCGCCAAAATGACAGGCGTGTCATTCACTTCAATGGCGACACTGCCACTGAGAGCTGATCCGCCCGTATTTTGGGCGCGGACCTGGAAGCTACCTTCCGTGTTCGTGCTGGCGACGAGGGTGAATGTGGCGGTCACCTCATTGCCGGCAGGGATACCGTCTGCTGGCGATAGCACGAGGGATTGGATCAAGTCTTCCGATATGGCAGAGTCATCCTTGATCAGGGTGAAGGAGATCGGAGCAGAAGAAATGGAGTCTGCCTTGGCAGAGATGGTGAAAGTCACGCCAGGTTCAAGAACCCCACTGGCTGGAACACGGGTGGGTCCGGCGGTGATGGAAGGAGGAGAGAAAGGGGACGGGCCGGAAAGGGAAACCACGACGAGGGCGCCGAGTGAATTCAGCAGGCTGGTGTCCCAGCGGTAATTGCCACCAAGCTCAAAGAGGGTCAGATCCGTGCCAGTCTCGGATCCGGTGCGGAGACTAGTGCCGCCGACATTGATGTTCCCGAGGACGCCACTGGTGCCATTGGTGCCCGCTTTGAAGAGATGGAAGATGTCACCTGCACGAGGTGAATAGCCCTCGTTGATGAGAGTGATTTTAGCACCCCCTTCGATCCTGATCGCACCACCTCCAGAGGCATTCTGGACATTGATCATGTCATGCTGCTGACTAGTGACCAAGGCGTTGAGAGCGTTTGAGAATTCATTGGTCGCAATAGAGCTGATCCAACTGATGTAGCTCAGCTCGGATGCATCCACAGATCCGGGGGCATTGTAGGTGGGCAGGCGGACCTGCATGAGCGTTTCGGAACCAGCTTTGAAGATGGCGTCACCGCTGACACTCAGGGTGCCGATTTGACGACCAGCGAGATCTCCAGGTGAGACGAAACCGCCTGACTGAACCGTCAGAGCATTCACAGCAGCGCCGCCCATGACCCATCCGCTACCGGCGATGGTGCCACCACTGTTCACCAGGGTTCCCTGGGCATTCGGAGACCCTGTATCACCCACACCGCCACGTCCGACTTGGAGGATGCCATCGTTGACAGTGGTGGTGCCGCTGTAGTCGTTGTCCAACGTGAGGACGCCCCAACCACTGCCTGCTTTCACGAGACTGAAAGAGGCTCCAGTGAGGTGTGAATTGGTGCCGGGCGCGAAGAACTGGCTGTTGGGCACGCCATCGCGGAACTTGGCATCCCATGTGGCTTCAAAAGTGGCCGGCGTAGTCTGGGTGACCGTAAGGCTGCCAGGAGTTGTATCAGCATTCTCGATGATCTCCGTGCTGCCATTGGTGGAGCCGCTGAGGGTACCGACTTCGCCGTAGAAGGAGCCATTGCCACCATTGGTGGTGAGTCCCCCGATGGTCACCGACTTGCCACCTGTCTGAATCATGGAGTTGAAATTCATCAGCACGTCATTCACGGCGGTGAGGGCTAGGTTGTTACCAAAGCGAAGGACAGCGGTTTTATCGAAGTCATTGGAAGTGTTTGCATTGATGGTGACATCACCCGTCCAGGCGCTGTTATCGCCGTTGAGAACAGCATAGCCCGTCATACGTCCGTTGACGTTGTCATTCGCGCCCCCCGTGTCGGTGGATTGGAAGAGGAGATTGCCGCTGGTCGTGGCTCCATCGCGGAATTGACCGTTAAAATTCACGATCGCCTGTTCCCCCCCCAATGAAATGCCGCCATCCTGGAGGAGGACGATGAGGCTGTCATTCAGGGTGATGTTACCGTCGAAGGAGAAGCGGTTACCATTGGCAGGATTGTCGATACCTAGGCGCTTGGTCTGTGCAGGATTGTAAACAACGTCGATGTCGTGTTTCACTTCTTGGATCCAGTTCTGGATGCTGCCGGCATTGTTGATGAGGAGTTGGGCGGTACCCTGGCGCTCACTATCACCAAGGGTGATTTTTTTGCCAGAGGTGTAACCAGTGCCGAGCATATCCGCCTGATTGAAGGCATACACAGTACCCTGCTTGATGACGAGATTACCCTTCCATTCGGGGATGTTACCACGGAACTCCATCTGCCCCTGACCGTCTTTGATGATGTCTCCGCCACCCATGACGTAGCCAGCATCGAGTGCGAAGCGGAGGTTGGAGTTCACTCCAATATCGAAGGTGGTATTCCCTGCGATGTTGGTGACGCCGTTGAGGTTGAATGGACGGCGGTTGCCGAGATTGAGCTGACCATCAAACGCGCCGGAGTTGTCTGCCGCGATGTCGAGTAGGCCGCTGTAGGTGAAGGTATTTCCCCCTTCGAAGGTCATGAATTCTTCAATCGTCCAGTCACCGCCATTGTTGCCATTGCCGAGGAAGAACTGAACATTGGTGCCTTGGCGGAAAATGGTGCCGTCTGACCACGAGCGGTTGGTTCCAAGGATGGAGGTGCCGCCGGTGTTGGCATTGCCAACATCCTGCATGATCACCAGCGAACCCTGGCGGACGTCTAGCAGCCCCTGGAAACCACCGTTATGACCTGCGCCGCTGCCCATGAAGGTGAGTGTTCCAGTGCCGGTCTTCACAAGATCTCCACGGAAGACATCTTCAGAAACGATCTGTGGCTGTGTGCCTGAAACAGCATTGCCGATGATGAGGTTGCCATCCGAGCGGGTGACTTCGATCACGCCGCCACTGCCCTGAAGAGTAATACCGCGATTGCCCAGGGTGGACACAGCGCCCGTCCAACGAAGCGTACCGCCATTCAAGGTCAACTGGGTGTTAGTAGCGGTAGATGGGTTAATGCCGAGTGCGTTTGCTGAATCAATCTCAAGCACGGCTCCATTCACGTTGGTGCGGCCTGTGTAGGTATTTGTGCCGGTGAGGCGAACGGTACCAGTGGTGTTAAAGCTACTTACATTAGCGGAGCTCGGTCCGGCAATCGTCAGAATGCCGTTGCCTGTAACACTGGCCCCAATGTTCAGATTCCCCTGACCATAATGGTGGACGATGAGCTCGGGAGTCGAGCTAAGCAGGGCGATACCTGTGGCCGTGGCAGACAATCTGGCAGAAAGCGTAATCGAGTTCGACGTAACCTGCGTGATGTAAGCTCCAGGCGGAATCACCGCCGCTGGGACGATTACCCTAGCAGTGGCGCCCGTGCCGCCACCACCTGTGAAAGCAATGGTGGGCTCGCTTGTGAATCCACTTCCTGCCGCCGTAACGGTGATGTCCGTCACGACTCCACCAGAAACGGTGGCAGTCGCAGTAGCTCCAGTGCCACCTCCCCCGCTGATCGTCACAGCGGGTGCGGAAGTATAGCCGGAACCACCATTGGTGATGAGAATGGACCTCACATTAGGTATGCCGCGCACTAACATGCCCGGCACCAAGCCGACGGTGGTGGGCATGTTGGTGATGGTCTGATTGGCCGGGCTGCTGGAGTTGCCCCCATCAGAATTCCCCAGATAACGGTTCACCGTGATGGCGACACCTGCATTGGTGGCGGTAGCGGCGTTCGTCAGGATCATCGACGAGCCTGCTATATTCACACTAGCAATGGTGGTGCCCGCCGGGATGCCTGTTCCAGAAACCAGCATCCCAGGGACAAGGTCCGCAGTGCTATTCAAGCCGGAAATCACGCGGCTCGTGCTGGCTACGTCGCCTGCTCGGGTGAAGTTGTAGTCCTCACTGGATGTGGAATCGAGAATATTAATGGTGCCATTCGAGATGGTTTTGTTGGCCGCTCCAGTGTTTGAACTGACGAGGATAGCTCCGGCGACCTCATCACCTACCAGCGAGAGTGTCCTTCCACCAAGATTCACGAAGCTCTCGGCAAGAGTGTCAAAACGCAGAGTGTTGAGCGCCAGATTACCAGCTAAGGTTCCGAAGTAGCCCGCCCCTCCGTTTTCAGAAACATCCATGCCGCCGGCCCAAGCAGCCACGTTGTTTTGATACTCTTCAGGAGCACGAGGATAGGCCTCAATGCCATTGGAAGCGTTGCCATTAACAAAGGCGAAATCTGTGGCTGTCCCGGCGACATTGCCATACGTGGCCCAGGAAACGATTCGGTTGCGCGCAATAGCCGTCGAATTACCAAATGCCAGCGTGACGGCCGCCACACCTCCAGCAGCCTGATTCTCCACAAAATTGGCAGTAGCACCTGCGCTGCGGGCAAAAATTCCATTCGTGGCGTTGGTATTGCCGATATTCACCGTCGTAGTGAAGGCAGCGGTGGTCCGAGCCTCAATCTCGCTCCCACCTGCCGTGAATGCCACCGTGCGTGCGCCATTAGCGTCTGTGCTGTAGCCGGCTGCGGTGTTAGCTGTCGAGTTGCCAAGAACCTGGAAACTACCGCCACGGAAGGTGAAGTTGCCGGCGTTACCGAGCCGGGCGACATTCTGGCCACGGTGATCGACGACCACTGTGCCACCGCCAAGTTCGAAGGAATGGGTGTCACTACCACTGGTCACTGTAGTATTCAGCAGGCTTAGCGTTCCGCGCCCAACCTTCTGAATACTCTGCCCATTCAAGCGCATATTCAGATTCACATTGCCGCCATCCATGGAGTAGAAGCGGGCTGCTTTGTCCAGTCCAAGGCTTCCAGTACCATCGCCATAGGTAACGGTTCCCGTGGTGTTAATGCCACCGATCCAGGTGGTTCCACCGCCGCTGACACGCCAGCCCGCCATATTGAACACTTGCCCTGGATTCTTCATGAACAGCATGGTGTTGTCACCACCGCCAATATTGAAACCATGCATGGTGGCGTTGCCGTTATTGCTGAGCAATGTCGCGTTAAACACACTGTTGGATTCTGCGCCGGCAATTTTGCTGATGGCGGTGTTTGTCCAGAAACCAGAACCGTCATTGCCCAGCGCGGCTGGATCATAGTCCAGAGTGAGAATGCCTTGGTTGAGCAGCAACCGGCCTGCGGCTGCATACTGCCTCTCCATCGTCACGTTGAGCTGGCCATTTCCGGTGATAGTGAAGCGGAAGACTTCATTCTCATTGGTCACGGTGGTAGCGCCCGCAGTCCCTCGAGTAATCGTCGAGCCGGTAGGCAGTGTAGAAACGACATTCGCAACAGAGGTCGGAACTCCATTCACTCCAATGTCGCCGATCTGACCGCGCAGATAAATGTGGCCGTTTGATGATCCCGCAGTGCTCAGCACGCGGGAGTCGATGGCCTGCACGTCACTGGTGACTGCTGATCCTGCGGCGTAGCTGCCATTCGCATTGATCCTGCCGCCATAGATATCCCCTTGGATCATGAGGGTGGAGTTGGCACCTGAGGCACTGATGAGCGGGGTGAAAAGCACCTGGCCGGCTGCATCCACGTTGTCCACGACGATATCGCCGTAGAAATAGGTCAGGTCATTCTGCGCCTGCATGACGGTCTGATCACCCTGAAGAGTGCCGACAAAGATATCCTTCGGAGCAACGGCGCTGCCGAGAGTGATTCCCTGGCTGGTGACTAACGTGCCAAAACCTTCCACCTTGAAGTGATTTCCCTGCCCCCCCGCTCCAGCAGAGGAGCGGCCATTTCTCAGATTCAGGGCACCTTCCGAGATGGTGGTGACGCCAGTGTAGGTGCTGTAACCATCCAGGACAACCTGAGCCAGACCGGTCTTGGTCAGACCGCCAGAACCCACGATATCGGAACGGATGAAGAAGTTGCTCGTCTGGACGGTGCCATCCGTGAAGCGCACGTAACCGTTCTGGTTATTGATGATGGCCTCGCGAGTGCCAAAATCGAGGACGCCACCCTGGATCACCGTATCCGCCAGATTTCCGTTGTTGCCGGTCGTGCTGTTTCCTGCGCGGAAGAAGGCACTGCTGATCATGCCGGAGGCGATGGTCAGTCTGGCGTCCACGATGAGTGTCTGAGTGAGCGGGTCACTGAAGCCTGTGAGCGTGGTGCCGTTGTTGATAGCTGCCTGGCCCAAGAGGTCCCCAGCACTATTGGCAGTGGGGCCGAAGCGCAAAGAATTGATGCTCATGTTCTGCCTCACCACGGCAGTGATGTCAGTGATATTGATGTTCTGACCCGCACCACTGCTCGCATCGAGGACGCCTTCGAATGGAGCGAAGTATTCGGAATCGTCCAACGGACGGAGGTACCCGCCATCCAGGGTCATGAAGTGGCTGCCCGCGAGGAATTGCTGATTGCGGCCCTGATTGTAGAGGTCGGAGACGTTTGCATTGTTGTAGCCGATCTCACGCAGATCCTCCAGATATCCATGTGGGATGATCCCGCCGAAAATACCCGCAACGATCTTACGATTGGTGCCCAAGTTTCCGCTTCCTCCATACTCAGACAGGTTGGAAGAATCGGTCACCGCCACGCGGACACTATCCGTCCCGACCTGTGGCGCTGCACTGCCGAAAGTGGAGGTCGCATCAAGGTCACGAATGCGCAGGATGGCTCCAGGGGTGCGGGTGATGTTGCCAATGGTCAGTGTCATGGCCTGATTGGCGCCATCGGTCGGCCAAAGGTCGATCATATTGGTGCCAGACTGTACCCGGACCTGGGCTCCACCTAAAGTGGCAAGGGCTTCGTTGTTAGCGGCAGTGCCGCCGTGGATGCGCAGCCAGCCGTGGTCGAGATTGATACTAGCGGCGTTGTTGATACGGTCATCGTGGTTGCCACCGCTGGCTGCGGATGAGGCATCCAGCCGGTCCGTATTGTCGAGGGTCAGCATGCCTCGGCGTTGGAGATTGATGTCAGAAGTGCCCGAGACTCGTGCATTTGAACCCGATAAGGTGAGGCCGTATTCGGCCCAGCCCTCGCCGTCTCCATAGGTCTGGAAATCCACGCCATTCACATTCACGACGTTACTCTGCCAACCTACAGCCACCTGACCGAAGCGGAGCACGTTCAGAGCACCGGTGAAGTTATTATTGTTCGTCAGCCGGACTTCGCGTGATCCTGTCTTGGTGAAACCGCCCGCCCCCGTGATCTGGCCACCGATGATCAGCTTAGTCTGAAGTTCGCCGGTGAGATTGGACTGGGCTAGCACGGTGTTAGTACTGCTGGCGGAGTCATTGTGTATAATGTTGCGACTAGCGTCGCCAAGCACTGTCAGCGTTCCATCCAGATAAGTGCGCGGGCTCGGGATAGTATCCGTGCCGGTGTCGATGTAGTTCGCACCACCACTGGATATGTCATTTGCCAAGCCCTTGGCAGTAACACCGTTCATGGTAATATTCACCGTGTGGTGGACATCCCAGTTACGATAGAGATTTAAGCGGGCACCCACATTAGGACCAACGCCAAAAGACGCAGTCGTCTGATCGATGAGCGTAGCACCATTGTAAGCGATTTCTATGCCGCCCGTGACATTCGCGCTGCTCAAGCCGCTCCAAAGTCCGGCGCTATTGACCGGTGTGTCCATTTCAAGACGGAGGGTGCCCTCATGCACGTTAATCTTGCTCAGGGCGCTGGTGAAGGTGGGCTGATGAAGCACAACCCCCTCTCCCTGGCGACTGCCAGTAATGGTCAGCACATGGTTGTTGCCGTCAAGAGTGGGGAAATTGCGGGTGAAGTTGCCATCCAAGGCTGAGCCATTGAACGGATTCGTGTCGTAACTCGCAAGATCGAGGCGTGATCCGTTGGCGAAACCGCCGCCACTCAAAGTGGTGTTTCCGGTCATCACTAGATGCGAGAATTGTCCCGTTCCAGTAGTGTTGATGATCGCACCTGAGTTGTCCACGCCTGCGCCGGACACTCGGAAGATTTTGCGAGTGGCCGATGGGTCATCGCCATAGTTCAGGGCCTGCCCACGCAAGTCCACTGTAGCGCCGACGGCTACGACGATTTCATTCCCAGCACCCACAGCGCCAAAGGCCCGGGCATTGCCAGCTCTGAGAACACCTTGATTGACCAAGATCTGTCCAAGTAGGGTTGGTGTAGCCCCAGCACCTGTCTGGCCATCAAGAGCTCCGGTGAAATTATTGCCACTCAAAGTCAAAACACCGTTGCCTGTTTTGGTGAAGCCATTGCTACCATGGACATAACCGGTCCAGTTAACAAATTGAGCAGCCGCCAGATCAATGGTGAACCCTGCGGGAGTGGCATTGTTCAGGGTCATCCTACCGGTCATTGCCAGGTTGGTATTGGTGGCACCGTTTGCCACGGCTGTAAGGGAACTGCCATGGCCAAAGGTAATCCACTCGTTGTTGTTATTGATCGGGTTACTTGTCGCGACAGTAACACCGAACAACTCGAGTGTGGCACCCGAGTTAATGGTGGTGATACCTCGATTCGCACCCAGCGCATTGGAGATGTTAAAGCCAGCAACACGCAGCTTGCCACCATCAACGGTGATGTCACCAAAGTAGTTGTCGCTTACCGTATCGAACAAAACCGTCTGGGCATTGCCAGCACCAAGGATGATGCTACCAGCTCCCTGCAATGTGCCTAGATCTTGAATAGTCGCACTATTGGAGACGAACCGCAGCGTTGCTGCCTGACTGATATTCACAGCTGGGGCACCAACACTCAATCTGGCGTTGGTAGCATTTCCTGGAGTAGCAATCGTTCCCCCAACCTGGATCTCTCCCTGATGAAGATTAACCGCCCCAGTGAAGGTATTGACACCATTAAGGAAAACCTTGCCATTACCCACTTTAGTTATGCCTTGGGCTCCAGTGTTATTGGCGATGATCGTGTCGATCTGAAGTGCATTGGCACTATGTTGGTGAATGATCAGCGCTTCGAGACCAGCCCCGGTCGCATTGTTTCGGATAGAGCCTGTCCCGTTCAGAATCAC
>JBILPY010000396.1:0-4590 GCA_044373575.1 Prosthecobacter sp.
ATGACGAAGAACGTGCGCTTTGCCTTCATCCGCAAAGAAACCGCGCGGCTCATGGGATCGAAGCGCGTCTTCAAAAAGCACGGCCAGAGCGGGATGGAGTTCAGCGATCTGCTCCCCAACATGGCGCGACATGCCGATGACTGGCTCATGATCCGCTCTCTGCACACGGATCAGTTCAATCACCATCCAGGTCAGCTCGTGCTGCATTGCGGACGCGCGCAGTTTGGTTTGCCGACGATCGGTTCGTGGCTCAACTACGGACTCGGCAGCATGTCGAAGAACCTGCCCGGCTACGTGGTGCTCAGCGCGGGACGCGGCACCAGTGGTGGAGCTTCCCTTTGGCAGAGCGGCTTCCTGCCATCGTCGTATGCAGGCGTGCTCTTCCGCAATCAGGGCGAGCCTGTTTTGAACCTGAAGAACCCGCCCGGAATCCCCATGGCGCTGCAACGCAAAGGTCTCGATGCCTTGATGGAGCTGAATCAAAGCCGCTACGATCAGTTCCGCGATCCCGAGATCGCCAGCCGCATCGCCGCGTATGAACTCGCCTTCCGAATGCAGGCCGCCGCGCCGGAACTGATCGACATCAAGGACGAGGATGCCAAGACGCTGGAGATGTATGGCGTGAACCGCGCCGATGCAGCGATCAAAGCCTCACGCGGCGGCGGCCCTGGCCAATACAAAGCCTTCGCCACGAACTGCCTGCTCGCCCGCCGCCTCGTGGAGCGCGGTGTGCGCTTCGTCAGCATCATGCATGCCTCGTGGGATCATCACTCAAACCTCGACAACGAACTCGCCTACAACGCCGGCATGGCCGATCAGCCCATCGCAGCGCTTTTGACCGACCTCAAACAACGCGGTCTGCTGGACGACACCATGGTCGTCTTCGGCAGCGAGTTTGGCCGCACGCCTCTCGGTGAAAACCGAGGCGGCAATCCAGACGCTACAGGCCGCGATCATCACCCCTTTGCCTTCACCATGCTCGCCGCTGGCGGTGGCCTCAAAGGCGGCCTCACCTATGGCGAGACCGACGAGATCGGCTGGGGCATCGTCCGTGATCCCGTCGATCTGCACGACTTCCACGCCACCATGTTGAACCAGTTCGGCTTTGACCATCTCAAGCTCACGCATCGCTTCAGCGGTCGCGACTTCCGACTCACCGATGTGTCTGGCAGAGTGATCAAAGAGTGGATTGCGTAGCCGAAGACTCCGCATCGTCTTTGCAGCACAGGATTGACGGGATGCGCTTTCCTGTCGTTTGATAAGACATGCCGACAGCCCAGGAAATCTTCCTCACCACAGAGCAGCATCAGATGCTGGAGTCTGCGCTGCTGGACCACCCACAAGCCGTCGTGGCGCGTGGAGCGGCCCTGATGCGTGAGCGCGCGGTGCGCAGCGTGGCATGGGCGGTTCCAGGATCGGTTATTGATGCCAAAATCCAGGGCGGCCACCTCTACAGCACTCAGCTCACCTTTGGTAACGACCTAGCCAGCACCGACTGCACCTGCGAGTATGGAGAAGATTGCAAACATGGCGTGGCTCTCGTGCTGGAACTGCGCAAGAACGCGGGACGTCGCACGAAACCCGCGGGACCAAGCACCGCCGTCGCTGCAACATTACCTGCCCCTGATCCCACTTCGATGGCGGGTATGGTGACAGAGAAGCTGGGCAAACCTTTGCCTGTCGCCGCACGGACCTTTTTGACGAATCTGGAGAGATGGCGAGAGGGTGGGCAGCACATCATCGATCAGTCGCTGCTTCAACAACTCTGCGGCCGAAAGAACTACTGGGGCTATGGGAAGCTGGAAGTCTATCCTGCGGAAACACCGCCAAAGACGATCTGGGAGTTCCTGGCCTACTTTGCCTATGTGCTCCGGCGCTGCCAGCTCTCCATGCCGGAGCCGCTGAACGAAGCCGTGGATCTGAAGTTGCAAAAAAGGCTCATCACGGAATGGGAGAGAGTGAAGGAAGTCGCTCAATGGCGGCAATCTCTGGCGCAGTGGCAGGAATCATCGACAGATGATGAGCCAAAAGCACCTGAATTGCGGTTGCAATTGTTCCCTTCTGCGGCCGTCGTGCAGGTGCGGCATCCGGGGGAGTCTGAGTTTGATAAAACCACGCAAAAGCTGCTGAAGGATTACTCCTGGAAGACGGCCTACAATGAACCCAAAGCCCCCCTCAGCGCAGGCTCCAATCTAGTGCTGCGCGCCGCAGCCGATGATCATGGCAACATTCGTGGTGTCGATCTTTCGGCCATGTCACCCGCGCTTTGCAAGAGTCTGGCGCAGCTCATCAGCAGCGGCATGGATCAGTTCAATGCCCACGTCTGTGGTGCTGATGGAGAGCCGCTCGCCTTTGCCGAAGAGCCCCTGCAATGGAGTCTGACTCCGCCGAAGGAACCGCATGGCGACTACTCGCTGCGACTGCTCAATCAAGTCGGCTTCTCACCACCGCCACCCGTCGCCATCCTTCAGGGTAATCCGCTGCGCTATGTCACCGCCGAGACCGTTTACACCCTGTCCTACTGGCCCTTTGGCAAAGAGCGCATGACCTGGCCTGTCAGTATTCCCGCTCAAGCCATCGAATCCCGCGAAGGCATCAGCGCCCTCGGCAAACTCGGTGTCAGCGTGCCCGAGCGACTCGCAGGCAAAGTAAAGCTCGTCAAAGCCAGCATCGATATCCGCTGCAAAGTCGCGCACCCACCTGGAGCCAGCAGTGACTACCTACATGTCTCCGGCAGAGCTTCGTATCAGGGCGTGCAGGAAGACAGCCATTGGAATGGTCATGCCTGGCAGGCTGCCTACACCAAGCTGACCGCCGCCAGACCTGCCAGCGATGAGTTTGTGCAGATCGACAAGTCCGCCATGCCCGCCACCGGAGCCTGGCTGCGGCAGATGCCGATGAAGCCTGCGGCAAGCATTGACCATCATCTCTGGGTGGAACAGCGCATCGTGGGCAAGGATTGGCCGGATCAATTTATCGCATGGCTAGATCGCCGACCCAAAGGCATCGTCGTGGAGCTGGATAGAGAACTCATGAGCCTGAAAAACGGCCACACGGCAGGTCAGATCAGGCTGGATGTGGAGGAATCAAAGACCGGCATGGATTGGTTCGACCTCAGCGTGGCGCTGCATATCACCGACACCACGCTGAATCAGGAAGAGATCGATCTGCTGCTGAAGTCAAAGGGCAAGTGGGTGAAGCTGAAGGGCAAAGGCTGGCGCAAGCTAGAGTTCACCTTCACCGAAGAGCAGCAAAAGGAACTGGCCGAACTCGGCCTGGCCGTGAACGACTTCGACGGCAGCAAGCAAAGACTCCACGCGCTCCAGCTCGGCAGCTTAACCAAAGGCTCGGCTCTGCTTCCTGCCGAGCGTGCCGAGGAGGTAAGACGCCGCGTGGAAGAGATTCAGACCCGCGTCACGCCGGATCTCCCCACCGCCATCACCGCCACACTGCGCCCCTACCAGCTCAGCGGCTTCCATTTCCTGGCCTACCTCACCGCCAACCGCTTCGGCGGCGTGCTGGCCGATGAAATGGGCCTGGGCAAGACTCTGCAAACCCTGGCCTGGATCGCCTGGCTGCGAACCGAGCAGCAGATCACCGAACCCATCCTCGTCGTCTGCCCGAAGTCCGTGCAGGACAACTGGCGCGCTGAGGCCGAGCGCTTCTTCCCCAGCCTGCACGTCGAAGTCTGGAGCCGCGAGACAGCGGGCAAAGTGGGCCTTCAAGGCGAGGCCGATCTGCTCGTCATCCACTACCCGCAGCTCCGAATCCATGAAGACCTGCTGCGCAAGGTCACCTGGGGTGCCGTCATCCTGGATGAAGCCCAGGCCATCAAAAATCCAACATCGCAAAGCACGCAGGCCGCCTGCGCACTCACCGCCCAGCATCGACTCGCACTCACTGGCACACCCATCGAAAACCGCCTGCTCGATCTCTGGTCCATCTTCGCCTTCGCCATGCCCGGCGTGCTCGGGAATCGCGCCAGCTTTGGCCGAAACTTTGATGGCAAAGAAGACCCGCTCGCCCGTCGTCGGCTCGCCGCACGCACGCGCCCATTCCTGCTGCGCCGAACTAAAAAAGAAGTTGCGAGTGACCTTCCCGACCGCATCGAGGAAGATCTCATCATCGAGCTCGAAGGCACGCAGGCCGCGCTTTATCAGGCCGAGATCAAGCGCGCCCGCGCCCAGCTCCTGAAAGCCGAGACCAGCCAACAGCTCGACAAAATCCGCTTCAACATCCTCACCAGCCTGCTGCGCCTACGCCAGATCTGCTGCCATCCACGCCTGCTCGGTCTGGACGAAGCCAAGCCCAAGAAAGGCGGCAAGGAAGCCCCGGCCACGGAAAGCGCCAAGGTCAGCGCCCTGATGGAACTGCTGGAGCAGCTCATGGAAGAAGGGCAGAAGGTGCTCGTCTTCTCCCAGTTCGTCGAGATGCTGGAGATCATCGAGGAAGAAATCACCCGGCGCGAGTGGCACAGCTTCAAGCTCACCGGCAAGACCGAAGATCGCGGCACATTGGTCAAAGAATTCCAGACGCACGAAGGCCCCGCCACCTTCCTCATCAGCCTGAAAGCCGGCGGCTTCGGGCTCA